>PXQK01000159.1 GCA_003022085.1 Halobacteriales archaeon QH_10_65_19
CGGACGATCTCGTCGTTGATCTGTTCGTAGCCGCCCTCGACGGATTCGCCGGTCTTGCGCCACGCGTCGTTGTCGAACACGAGCAGGTTGTCCACCTCGCGGACGAACGTCTGGAACGACCGTGCCGCGTTGAGGGTGTAGATCCCGCCCTCGTCGCCGCCCGGCAGGATCCCCAGCCCGTACACCGGCTCGGTGTAGATCCGCTTGAGGTGTTTCGCCAGCACCGGCGAGCCGCCGGAGCCCGTCCCGCCGCCCAACCCGGCGATGATCAGGAAGGCGTCGATCTCGTGGACCGGGATGTTGTCGATGGCACCCTGTATCTCGTCGATGTCTTCCTCGGCGATCTCCGCGCCGAGTTCGTTGTCCGCACCGACGCCGTGCCCTTTGACGCGTGCCTGCCCGATGAGCACGCGGTTGTCCTGGGGGACGTGCTCCATCCCCATCAGGTCGGCCCTCGCCGTGTTCACCGCAATCGCTGACCGGACGATTCCGCTCCCGGTCCGGTGATCGTACTCGAGGAACCGGTCGACGATTTTCCCGCCCGCCTGTCCGAAACCGATCATCGCGAGTTTCATATCTGTGCTTAGCGGAATCTATACCATGATACGCATAAGTGTTTTGCCCGGATATCAGTAAGAAAAATTATAGAAAAGCGGGTGCGGCCCGTTGGTTCCCGCGGAAGCCACGCTGAGGGCAGCAGTGTGCCGGGTAGTGGCACACACCTTACACGTTTGTTTAAGACGCGTCGGATCTGCGGACAGTCTCGGGAACCGTGGCGTGTTCGGCGACCCGCACGGCGGCGAGCCCCACCAGTATGAAGGTGCCGTACACGCCGGGCTGGATCAGCACTGCGTCGGGGGCCCCGAACAGGTGGTTTGCGAGTTTCGTCCCCGGCGTGTGGAAGTGCAACAGCAACACGGCAAAGACGGGCAGCCACGCCAGGCTGTCCTCGCGGTCGAGTTCGACTGCGAGGAGGATCAGCGCCGGCAGGAGCAACACCACCAGGTCGTGCGTGTACGCTCGCGGAGCGAGCAGCGGAACGACGGCGACGCCGAGCGCGAACGTGGCGCCGGCAGCGTCCGGTTCGGTCCGCGCCGCGAGCGCGAGCGCTATTACCGCCAGGACACCGAGAACGGTCGCACCGATTATCCAGGTGTTCGGGAGCCTCACGCCGAAGGACTCGACGAACTGGTCGAGCAGGTAGAACGGTCGAAAGTAGGCTGTCTGCCACTCGGCCGGCGGCAGCTGTGAGGTTCCCCACCCTTTCCCCCAGGTCAGCACGTCGAGATACGCCCGGTGGGTGTCGATGCCGAAGACGAGCACCGACCCCATGAGGAGGGCAACGCCCGTCACGACGGCGCCGGCTAGCCGCTGTTCGTCCCGGAGGAGGTGTGCGCCGGCAGTCATGTAGAATAGCTTGACCGTCGCGCCCGCGGTCGTCAGCACCCCGCTCAGGAACGCACCCCCCGGGCTGGCGCCCCCGTCGCCGTCACTCCTGTCGCGTTCGTAGGCAAGGAAAGCGAAACAGAGCAGCGCAGCGAGCAGCGTCGACACCTGGGCCCACTTGAAGTCCCAGAAAGCGGGGTGAAAGCCGAACAGGGCAAACAGCAGGACGATCCGTTCCGGCACCGCGAGGCGGGCACCGAACGACTCGGCGACGCCCTCGACTCCGATCCACAGCAGGAACAGCGAGAGCGTCCCCAGCAGGACCGGGCCGGCCTCGAACCCGAGCATCGCAAACGGGTACAACAGCGGAAGGACGAACGGCGGGTAGAGGAAGCTCCCATGATACCCGCCGTCCTCGTTCTCGACGTAGATCGGGCCGCCGTCGAGCCAGGAGCGGACCGTTCCGGAGTAGACGCCAAAGTCGTTGAACCCGTAGTCCGAGACGTGGATGATATCCAGCGGCCGGAGCACCGCGTCGGCGAGTGGCCAGAGCACCATCGCCACGACGGTCGCGACCGAGACGACCACCAGCACCGGCCGTTCGTGGCGGAGCGCCCAGAGGCGCCGGGCTACCGACATCACTCCCCCGCAGGACCGACGGGGACATATGTCTGGTGGTCTCCGGGCCGCCGTCGTGCTACAGGGGTGGCGTTACGTCGAGGTATTCGGCGAGCGTCGTCATCTCCGCTTTTTCGACGTCGAAGGCGTCGACGTCGTTCTCGTCGGTGGTGTTGTCGAACGTGAGCGAGCGGTACTGGTCGGGCCCCATCGGCACCCCGGGGATCGCACCGGCGATCGACAGCCCGACACCAGCGAGCGCCATCGGTACCGGCACCACCGTGACCGACTGGCCGCGGGCGCGGCGGGCGAGTCTGGCGACCTCCGCGAGGGTCACCACCTCCGGCCCGCCGAGTTCGTAGGTCGCGCCGACGTGGCGGTCGTCCTCGACTGTGTCGGCGAGCATCGGGACCAGGTCCCCGACGTAGATGGGCTGGAAGCGGGTCTTCCCACCCCCGGGCAGCGGCGCCACGACCGGCGGCGTCAGCTTCCGCGTAAACGGGACGAACTCGCCGCCGTCGCCGAACACGACCGACGGCCGAACGATCGTCCAGTCGATATCGGTGTCGCGGACGAGCGCCTCCGCGCGACCCTTGGCGCGGATGTAGTGTGTCTTGCCGTCCGGATCGGCGCCCAGCGCGCTCATCTGGACGAACCGGTCGACCTCGTGGTCCGCCGCGGCCCGGAGACAGTGTTCCGTGCCGCCGCGGTGAACCTGGTCGTGTCTCTCGTTGCCGCCCCGTGGTTCGAACAGCGGCGACAGCGAGACGAGATTGTAGACCGCGTCCCGGCCCTCGAACGCCGGTTCGATCGAGTCGTAGGCGGTCACGTCGCCCATGGCGGTTTCGACGTTCCCCGGGAGAACCTCCGGATCCGGGCTCCGCGAGAGCGCTGTCACGTCGTGCCCGCGGTCGAGGAGTTCAGCACACAGGTTCTGTCCGATGAAGCCGCTGCCGCCGACGACGAGTACGTCCATACGCCGGCGTAAGGCCTCCCGGAAAAAAAGGGGCGCGCTACGGCAGCGACCGGTGACAGGAGTTGACGACGACCCGCGCGGGACTCCTCGCGCGAGTCGTACCCGCAGGCGAACATCAGCAGGATTTCTGTCCGTGGGTATCAGTTACCGAACGCTGCACTCACGTCGACGTCCTCGAGTTCCTCCTCCGGCGCAGTGAACAGCTCCTTGTCTGTAAAGCCCATCTGCCGGGCCAGGATCACGTAGGGGAACTGCGCGATCCGGGTGTTGTGCCGTGTGACCGCTTCGTTGTAGAACTCCCGCCGGTCGGAGACCTGGGACTCGATGTCGGCGATCCGCTCCTGGAGCTGCATCATGTTCTTCTGGGAACGCAGCTCCGGGTAGTCCTCGACCCGTGCCCGGAAGTCTGCCATCGCGTCCCGGACCATCTGGTCCGCGTTGGCCTGCTCGGTCGGCGTCTCTGCCTGCTCGGCTGTGTCCCGTGCCTCAGTGATCTGGACCAGCACGTCCTCTTCCTGTTCCATGAACTGGGAGGCGGCGTCGACGAGCTTCGTCAGCTCGTCCTGTCGTTGTTTGAGCAACACGTCTATGTTCTGCTTGGCCTGATCGACACGCCGGTTGAGGCTCACCAGCTGGTTGTAGATGCTGATGATGTATCCCACCAGCAGCAGTATCAGGACCAGGACCACGAACCCTACGACTATGGTTGCGGCTGAGACCATGGATTAAATGCCAAGTTCTCGGTTAAATCGGTTTCGATTCATATGAATACTTATCTGTCGGGGAGTAGTCAGCGGTTAACAGTGTTCAACAGCCCGTATCGTATGACAGGTGATGACACGCATTTCCCCCTCACGTCTTTCGGTTTTCGGCGGTTAACCGTCTGACAGTCGTCTGACGCCATTTAATGAGGGATGAAGTATAAGTAGACGTATGCGCACACGCCGGGGCGAGTTCGAACGGATCCGTTCGGTCCTCGAAGAAACCGAACACGAGGAGCCGATGACGGCCCGCGAGATACTCGACGTGCTCGAGGAGCACGGCGTCGACACGCCCGGACCGGTGACGTGGAAGTGATCCGCGAGCAGCCCTACCGGTACCGGTTTGTCGACGAGAACAACTGACTCTGACTCTGTACCGCCGGGCTGGAGCAGATTGGGAGTCTCGGATGCTCTCCCACCGATATTTCGGAGCAACGCGGAAAATACTCACACACGACCCCACGAGCGCCCGTCCCTGCGGTCCGTCGTACACCGACCACCTGACTCACCGCCCGGTTTTTTGCCGGGATGCTCCTATCGTGGCGGTAAAGAATCAAACGATCCGTATCAGAAGCTGCTGTCGGGGTGTTCCCACTCCTCGGTGTAGGCCCGCTGACTCTCCGTCATCTCCTCGACCGAGAGGCCGAGCGTGTCGAGCTTCCGGCCTGCGACCTCCCTGTCGAGGCGGTCCGGGATGTTGTACAATCCCGGACTCAGATCGGTTCCGTCGACGAGCATGTCGTAGGCAGCCACGAACATCATCGCAAACGTGGTGTCCATCACCTCGGCCGGATGGCCCTGGCTGTAGGGGCCGGTCAGGTTGACGAGCCGACCCCCGGCGAGCAGGTTCAGCCGGCGGCCGTCGGGTATGTGGTAGCGCGTCACCCCCTCTTTGGGCGTTGTCACGTCTTTGGCGAGATCCGCGAGCGCGTCGACGTCGATCTCGACGTCGAAGTGGCCAGCGTTCGCGAGCATCGCGCCGTCGTGCATCCGCTCGAAGTGCTCGGCGCGCATCACGTCGCGGTTGCCGGTCCGCGGTGGCCGTCCATGTGGGCCTGCAGCGCCTTGCGGGGGTCGACCTCGGTGACGATCGTTTTCGCGCCCATCCCGCGGGCCTTGGTTGCGATGCCCCGGCCGCAGTAGCCGTAGCCACAGACCACGACGTCCTTGCCCGAGATGATCGTGTTCGAGGAGATGGCGATGTTGGTCAGCGAGGACTCGCCGGTGCCGTGGACGTTGTCGAAGAAGTGTTTCATCGGCGTATCGTTGACGCCGTAGACGGGGAACTCAAGCACACCCTCGGCCTCCATCGCCTCGAGCCGGGTAATGCCGGCGGTCGTCTGTTCGCCGCCGCCGATCACGTCCGCGGCGACGCCGGGGTGGTCGGCGTGGACTTTGGCGATGAGTTCACAGCCGTCGTCGAGAATGAAGTCCGGGCCGTGGGCGAGCAGGTCGTGCTGGGCCGTGTCGAACTCCTCGTCGGTCATCCCTTCCCAGGCGAACGCGGTGATCCCGTCTCTGGCGTCGAGCGCCTCGACGACGTCGCCGTGGGTGCTCTGGGGTTCGCTCGGCGCGAACAGCACCTCCGCGCCGGCCGCGTGGAGTGTCTCGATGGCGACTCCCGACTTCGCTTCGAGGTGGGAGGCGAACGCGACAGTGTACCCGTCCAGGGGCTCACTCCGGCCGTACTCGTCC
>PXQK01000160.1 GCA_003022085.1 Halobacteriales archaeon QH_10_65_19
CTACTTCATCTCGTCGAGTTTGTCGACCAGGTCGTCGGTCGAGAGCTCCGACTCGAAGCTGACTTCGCCGTCGTGGTCCGATTCGTGGATGTTGACGCCCTCGCTTTCGTCGGCGTTTACGTCCTGGTCTTTCTGCTCGGACTCATCGTAGCTTCCAAATCCCATGTCTGTACACAGGAGCCTCGCGGATTAAAGTGGACCGATCCACGTTCGGGATGGCGGCTCGGTGTGTGAGCTGTCATCAGACGGGGCTCGGAGGAGTAACTGCCCGTCAACGCCGCCGCGTATCGCTACTGACGGCGGAGTCTTAAACGCTGCGCCCGTGCTCGAAGAGTCCTCGACAGATCCTGCATCCGCGAGTGACGTGAGCGAGAAAACCCGAGGTAACACAGGTACGACAGCAAAAAAGCCAGGTAGGTGCCGTCCCCAGGGAGGGGTATGGAGTACGACACGCCGCAGTTTTTCCGGGTGATGAAGTACGCCAGCGAGGCGGACCGGGACGTGGTAGACATGGTGAGCGGGAGTCCGGACTGGGAGGCCCCAGAGGCGCTGCGGGAGGGGCTGTGGGCCTACGCCGGGGCCGAGCCGTCGGAGTTCCAGTACCAGGCCAGCGTCGGGCTGCCAGACCTGCGCGAGGAGATCGCCACCCGCCGCGGTGTGGATCGCTCGCAGATCATCATCACAAACGGCACTGGTGAGGCAAACCACCTCGCCATGACCGAAGGCCATCGCGTCATGCCGGGCGAGGAGATACTGCTCGTCGACCCAGTTTACCCCTACTACGCTGGCCGGGCGTCGCTCATCGGCGCCGACGCGCGGTACGTCCCGGTCGACGAGACAGGACACCTCGATCCCGACACCGTCCGGGAGTACGCGAGCGCGGAGACGAGCGTCATCGTGATCAACTCGCCGAACAACCCGCTCGGCGTGACCTACAGCGGGGAGACGGTCCGGGCGCTCGTGGAGGTAGCCGAGGACGTCGACGCGGTGCTGGTCAGCGACGAGGTGTACGATCACTTCGACTACAACGGACGGTTCGAATCCGCGCTCGCGGTTGACTCCCCCCACAGGATCGTCACCAACGCCTTCTCGAAGTCAATGGCGATCACCGGCTGGCGGGTCGGCTACGCGGTGTTCCCCCACCCCGACGGCACGAACGGGGAGCTGATGGAGCGGGCACGCACCCGACACATGCTGACGAACGTGACCGGCTCGCGCCCGGCGCAGGCGGCCGTTCTGCACGCGCTGCGGGACACCGGCACTGAGTACTACGAGGAGACCCGCGAGCTACTCACGGAGCGCATCGACGCCATCACCGCCGCGCTGGACAACGTCGGCGCGGCGTACACCGAGCCGGAAGGCGCCTTCTACGTGATGGCGCGGTTCCCCGACTTCCCCGGCTCGTTCGACAACGCAGAGCGCCTGATCGACGAGGCCGGGGTGGCGGGGATGCCCGGCGAAGCGTTCGGGGAGTCCCGCGCCGACTGGATCCGCTTCGCCCTTGTCACGCCCCGCGTCGAAACCGCCGCGGAACGGCTCGCGGCGTTCTTCGAGTGATACTGTCTGGCGTGCTCGGCGGGGATCACAACTGTATTCACCGAACACACGAATCTACTGGTATGTGCTGGGAGGTCCGGCCTCGTCGATGAGAAACCCGCTCGGGGTCGACCCACAGGTGCTGGCGCTTGCGCTCGCGCGGATGGCCGAATCGGTGGGCAACTCCGTTCTGATTGTCGTCCTGCCGCTGTTCATCGCGAGCGACTTCGTCACCGGGTCGACGTTCGGTCTGCAGGAGGTAGCGATCACCGGAATCGTACTCTCGCTGTTCGGGTTCGTCAACAGCCCGCTGCAGCCGTTCACCGGGCGGCTCTCGGACCGGACCGGCCGCCGGAAGATCTTCGTGCTGGTCGGGTTGACGATCCTCGGCGCCGCGAGTTTCGCGTACACGCTGGCGACAAGCTACTGGCACCTGATCTGCCTGCGGATACTGCAGGGGATCGCCGGCGCACTCATCATCCCGACGACGGTGGCGCTGGTCAACGACCTGGCGACGGAGGGTAACCGCGGCGGCAACATGGGCACGTACAACACGTTCCGGCTGGTCGGGTTCGGTGCCGGTCCAATCGGCGCCGGCGTCGTCGTCGACGCGGGTCCCTACTCCCTGTCGGTCGCGGGTACCGAACTCGCGTTCTCCGGGTTCGACGCTGCCTTCTACTTCGCGACGCTGACGGCAACGCTCAGCTTCGTTCTCATCGTCGCGCTGATCCACGACCCCGACATCACGCCGACCGATGATACCGACAACCGCACCACGTTTGCGGTCTTCGACCGGAGTGGCGAACACCTACTGGACCCCGTGTTCGCACTCGGCGTCGCCTCCTTCTTTATGGCGGTCGGTATCGCCGTCTTCGCCACCCTCGGGGAGATCGTCAACGCGCGCCTCGACCAGGGTCCCCAGATGTTCGGACTGCAGTTCGCCGCGTTCGTGCTCGCACAGGTCCTGTTGCAGGCCCCGATCGGCCGGGCGACGGACTTCTACGGCCGGAAAGGGTTTCTCGTTGCTGGCATGCTCCTGCTCGTCCCGACGACGCTCGTCCAGGGGTTCGTGCTGAACTCGTGGCTGATGTTTCTCGCCCGGTTTGCGCAGGGCGTCGCCGGCGCGATGGTGTTCGCTCCGGCGCTGGCGCTGGCCGGTGACATCGCCTCTGAGGGCCAGTCCGGGTCGACGCTGTCCGTGCTGACGATGGCCTTTGGCTTCGGCGTTGCCTTCGGCCCGCTCCTGTCGGGCTTTCTCGTCGGCTTCGGATTCGCTGTCCCCTTCGTCCTCGCTGCCAGCCTCGCTGCTCTTGGCGGCGTGCTCATCGTGACGCAGGTCGAGGAGGTAGCGACGCCGAAGCGCCGCGCCGTGCTGGCCGACTGATAGTGTTGTGACTGTGGCTCCTACCGAATGTACCTACCACTACGACCCGTGACTGCCGGGAAATATATGGGAGCGCGGCATACTGTCTCTCGTGGACGAGTTCATCGAGTGGGTACAGGATCGTGAGTATTACGATGACCAGATACAGTTCCAGCGAGCGGTAGCCGCGCGTAGCCCCGTAACCCGATCCTGTAAGATGGGCGCGCAAGTCACGGACCAACTCGCCGACCGGGGAGTCGACGAACTCTACGCACACCAAGCCGACGCGATCGAAGCGGTCCGCAACGGCCAGAACGTCGTGCTGGCCACACCGACGGCAAGCGGAAAGAGCCTCACGTACACAGTTCCCGCGCTCGAATGCGCACGCGATCACGACGGACGGACGCTGTATATCGGGCCACAAGTCGCGCTGATCAACGATCAGGAGGCGACGCTCTCTGATTTTGCTGAGCCATTTGCCGACGTGTCTATCACACAGTATACGGGAGCACTGTCCTCGGCCGAGCGTCAGCAGGCTCGCGACGACGACGCGTCTATCGTCTTGACGACGCCGGATATGCTCCACTGTGGACTGCTCAGCCACGCGACTGACATCTGGCGAGCGTTCTTCGAGTCCCTGGAACTCGTCGTCGTCGACGAGGTCCACGAGTATCGCGGTGTCTTTGGCAGTCACGTCGGTCTCGTCTGTCGCCGGTTAGCACGGATCTGTGATCAGCTTGATTCTGACCCGCAGTTCGTGTGCTGTTCTGCGACGATCGGCAACCCACGGGACCACGCAGCGACGATTACCGGCCAATCGACCGACTCCTTCGTGCTTGTCGACGAGGACACCAGCAAAACCGGGCCGACACACTGGCTGTTCTGGCAACCGCCGAAATACGACAGAGGAGATGCTCCGGCTGGTGCAGGTCAGCGCCGCTCGCACCACGGCGAAACCATGCGGCTGTTCGTCGACCTCGTCCAGCGGGGCTACCAGACCGTAGCGTTTACGCGCGCCAGACAGACCGCCGAGCGCTACGCCACCATCAGCAGTGATACCCTCGCAGAACGCAGGAAAACCGACCTCGCCGAGAACGTCACGGCCTACCATGCGGGGCTACGCGACGACCGTCGAGCGGCTATCGAGACAGCACTGCACACTGGCGAGTGTGCCGGCGTCTGGAGCACGAGCGCGCTGGAACTCGGCGTCGACATCGGGAGTCTCGACGCCGTGCTGTTAGACGGCTACCCAGGGACGCAAATGGCGACGTTCCAGCGAGCGGGTCGCGCCGGTCGGGGGACCGAACCGAGTCTCGTCGCGCTCGTCGCCAGTGAGGACCAACTCGATCAGTACGTGATCAAACATCCCCGCGAACTGTTCGAGCAGACACCCGAACGTGCCGTCGCCAACCCATCGAATCCGCATCTCCTGGGGCTGCACGCCCACGCCGCGGCCATGGAACAGCCGCTTCGGACTACCGACGAGGCGTATTTCGGGCCGACGTTTCCCGACATCGTCGGCGCGCTCACGGACAACGGCGAACTGACCCGACGGCACACGGCCCATGGGCTCGAATGGCGACGAACCGCCAGCGGACGGACGCTGAATCCCTACGACCAGGGGTTACGAACCATTACCGAACAGACCGTTATCCTTCGGGTTCGAGGTGGAGAAGCTGGTGAAATCGGGGAGCTACCGCTCGACGCTGCGCTTCGAGACGTGCATCCAGGCGCGGTTTATCACCATCAGGGACAGAGTTACGAGGTCCAGTCACTCGCGCTCGACCGCGACGTGGCGTACCTCGCTCCAACCGAGAGTGACCACCAGACTCGCGTCCAGTTTGATGAGTCGATGACCATCGAGGAAAACATCGCGACCAAACCACTGGCGACGCGCGACGACGTTACCGTTCACTTCGCGGACGTGACCCGGCGAAAGCAGGTCACCGGGTTTCAGCGACGCGACCACCGAACGGGTGCGATTATGAGCGAAGAGTTACTCGACCTGCCCGAAACGACGCTGTCGACCCGTGCATTGTACGTCACGCTCCCACCGGGGCTCGAACGACTGCTACAGACGATGTCCGGGTCGTTCGAAGGAGGACTGCACGCCGCCCAGCACGCCCTCGTCGCCACGTTCCCACTCGTCATCCTCTGTGACCGGCGTGATGTCGGGAGCGTCTCGACGACAGAGCATCCACAGACCGAGACGAGTGCACTGTTCATCTACGACAGCTACCGAGGTGGCGTCGGATTGGCCCGTAACGGATACGACCACATCGAGGAACTCTTCCGACACACGTGGGAGCTGCTGGCCGACTGCGGGTGTTCGGATGGCTGTCCAGCGTGCATCCAGTCGCCCCACTGCGGGCGGGCGAACGAGCCGCTCGACAAACGCCTCGCGGCGACGCTGACGATGGCACTGGCTGATCCACGCCAACAGGCGACCGATTCGGCACCGGAATCCAGTTAGAGCGTTACGCTGAACTCGTAGCCCTGGGCGTCCAGTGCGAACGCGCTCAGCAGGTCAGCCGTCGCGTCGAGGTCGCCCAGGTCCAGCGTTTCGACGGGTGTGTGCATGTAGCGGTTCGGAACGCCGACGTTGAGTGAGGGAGTCCCACCCCGGGACGTGAAGAAGGCGTCTGCGTCGGTGCCGGTGCGGCTGCCCGCCGCCTGCAGTTGGATGTCGATACCCTCCCGGTCGGCCGCCGCCCGGACCGCCTCGACAACCCGGGGATGGTTCGCACTGCCGCGGGCGACAACGGGGCCGCCGCCGAGTTCGACACCGGTGGATCGGTCGCCGGGCGTGCCGGGTGCACCAGTCGCGTGGGTGACGTCCGCCGCGACGGCGACGTCCGGCGCGAGGTCGAATCCGAC
Organism: Halobacteriales archaeon QH_10_65_19; assembly: GCA_003022085.1. The sequence goes on from PXQK01000160.1 coordinate 5,777, forward strand.
CATCTTCGCGCCCTGCAGGCCGACCTCCTCCTGGACGGTGCTGACGGCACAGACCGTCGCGTCCGGATCGCCCGCTGCCGCGCGCCGGAGCCCCTCGGCGGCCGCCCAGATGCCGATCCTGTTGTCCAGACCCCGCGCCGCGATGCGGTCACCCGCCAGTTCGGAGACAGTCTGGTCGAAGGTGATCGGGTCGCCGCGCTCGACTACCTCGGCTGCCTCCTCGTCGTCGTCCGCACCGATGTCGACGAACTGCTCGTCGATGTCGTCGATCGACTCCTCGCCCGTGTCCCGGAGGTGGATCGCGGTTTGCCCGATAACGCCCTCGACCGGGCCGTCGTCCGTGTGGACGACGACGTGCTGACCCTTGGAGACGGTCCGGTCCGACCCGCCGATGCGGGTCAGGCAGAGTGAGCCGTCGTCCCGGATGTCACGCACCATGAACCCGATCTCGTCGCCGTGGCCGGCGAGTGCGACCGTCGGATCGCCGCCCTCGACAACGGCGATCGCGTTGCCGTACTCGTCCGTTCTCACGTCGTCGGCGAACCCGGAGACGTACTCGATCCAGGTCCGCTGGCCCGGCGCCTCGAAGCCGGACGGGCTCGCTGTACGCAACAGGTCGTCCAGAAACTGCCGTCGCGTGCTGTCCATGCTCCAATGAAATGACGCTAGCACTGTCAATGCTCCGCTGTTCGCCGAACCGTGTGTGGAGTCCAGGCGCGCGACGTTCCCGGCCGAGGGTGTCGCAACCGATAAATGCACAGTGACACTACCTGTAGACATGGTAAACCTGACGCTACTCGAAGTACACCTCGAGGACGGATCGTTCTCGGCGAACCTCCCCTTCAGCGGCGTGACTGACACGGACGATGGGGACGACGCCGTCCCCGACGACGAGGACAGCGGCGCGACCGTCGCGGACGAGGAGTCGGGGGGTCCCGGCAAGGGGGCTGCTGTACTCGGCGTCCTCCTGTTGCTGGTTCTGGGGGCGGCACTCGTCAAGTACCTCTCCGGCGGCGACGAGGAATCGGACGTTGCAATCGAGACCGCCGACGAGGGCCCGGTCGGCGTCTCCGTCGATACCGGCGACGAGTAGGAGAAGGCCTTTATTCGCCCCACCGTTGCTTGGTGGTATGAGTCTCTACCGGAGTGTCCGAGCAGTGACAGGGGCGACGGGTGACGGCGCCGTCGACTGGGCAGCCGTCAGCGAAGCCGCCAAGAGCTCCGCCGACCCGGGTGATCTGGGTGTCAGTGACGCCGAGCAAGAGGAGTACGCAGCCGACGTCCGGGCGGCGCGTGACCGTGTCCGCGAGGTGACCGACACCGGGTTCACGCTGCCCGAGCGCGTCGAGATCCAGGACCGTCACCACTGGATCGACGCCAACGTGGCCACGTTCGAACGAGTGATGGCACCGCTCGAACAGCAGGCCGGGACGGCCCCGGGACTGGCAACGGTTGTCAACACCGGATCGATGGCATTCGCGCTCTCCTTTCTCTCGAGGCACGTGCTCGGGCAGTACGATCCGCTTCTGCTCGCGGACTCGCCCGATCACGCGCTGTACTTCGTCCGCCCGAACATCATCCGGACGGCCGAGAAACTGGACGTCCCCTACGGCCGGTTCCGGCGCTGGATCGCGTTCCACGAGGTGACCCACGCCGCCGAGTTCGGCGCCGCACCGTGGCTCCCGGAGCACCTGGAGTCGACAATGCAGGAGGCGATCGAGAACCTGGCCTCTGGGACGCTGGACCGGGAGTCGATGTCGGCGCTCGATACGACGATGACGGCCGTCGAGGGGTACGCCGAGCTGGTGATGGACCGTGCCTTCGACGAGGAGTACACCGACCTCCGGCGCAAGCTCGAGGCACGCAGACAGGGCCGCGGACCGTTCGAACGGCTCGTCCGGCGGTTACTCGGCCTGAGTGTCAAGCGCCGCCAGTACGAACGGGGCAAAGAGTTTTTCGAGACCGTCGTCGAGAGCCACGGGATGGCGACCGCGAACCGTGTCTGGGACTCCCCCGAACTGCTCCCTACCGACGAGGAACTCGACAACCCTGCGGCCTGGATCGCCCGCGTCGAGCGGTAAGACGGTCTCGTATTCATTGTCGTGAGTTGGTGCGGGATCGACCGCATAACGGCGTGCGGTCAACCCGGTATACAGTAACACTATCAGAGACCGACCCGGCTGGTCGTGTCACAGTCACTGCAACACAGTCTAACCGACCCGTCTGCGAACCGCGGTCCGCGAACAACGTTACGCGATCTACAGTTGGGACAGGACAGCCACTCGTAGATCGATTTCGGCTGCTGTTCGGTGTGTGAGGTCATCAGATGATGGTACGTGCTGCAGCCGTATGAACGGCTCGTTATCACCACATCTGTGAGTTCGGACAACAGTTCACGGCGTCACAGCGCGGTTACATCCAGTCGCTGAAACAGCCGTCGACGAGAGTCCCGCGCTGGCGGTCGACGTACGCGGCCTGCATCCCCCAGATCGCCTCGGGGAGCGGGACGTTGTCTCCGACGCGTTCGCGGACGAACTCGTGTTTCCAGCGTGCCGGGGTCGTCCGGCGGTCGAGTCGTTCCCGCAGCGGCCGGATGTACCGGCGGGCGTCCCCGGTCGAGAGTCCGCGGAGTTCGAGGCCGTCGCGGGCGAACTCCAAGCATTCGGCACAGATCTCGTCGATATCCGTCGTCTCGGCGCCGTCGCTGGTGAGCCAGCGGAGGTCGGCGCGGAGGCCATCCTCGGCGGCGCGGTAGAAGTTCTGCTCGGCGACCTCCCAGCCGAGCCGTCGGACGGGGTGCTCGCGCCGGGGGAGACTCTCCATGAGGCCGGCGAACACTGCCTCGAAGGCGACGGAGTCACGAAGCGTCGGCTGGGCCGGAAGCGGACGGAACTCGATGCGGGCGTTTGCCGAGGAACGAGAAGGCGCCTCAAGTACTGGCCGGACCCAGCGCCAGTAGCTGCCGTGCTTGTGACGGAGGTGCATGAAGCTGTCGTCGAAGCGGTCCGCTGCGGTGACCTCCCGGGGAACAATGCAGGCGTCGGCCGCAATATCGTCGATCACCGCCTCGACGGTATCGAAGTCGGGCGGGAAGCAGACCTTCGGCTCTTCGTCGGCGTCCGCAGGGGGATTGAGAACCGACTCGAAGACGCCGATCCGGTTCTCCAAGTGCGCGTCGGCGACGACCGCCTCGTCGGGCGCGTCGTCATAGAGGTCCGGCGGGAAGAAAGGGGAGTTGACGCCCAGCGCCAGAAGCGGGGCGGCGATCCTGAGCGCGTACCGGAAGTACTCCGGGAGATCGGGGGCGTGGGGGACCTGGTAGTGGGGCTGGATCGAGGTGATGAGGCTCTCGGGCATGATCGTCTCGCTTTCGAGAGAGACGTGTGGGGCGTCGATGGTCCTCCTCGATGGGTAGTCGGTGTTAGCCATCGCGTGGTACCGGATCGCGTCGCTCATGTTCGTCGCGAGCCTGATACCGTCGTGCTCGACGCTGTCGGTCAGGTACTCCGTTGCGGTCTCGCCTCTCGGCGGGACCGTCCAGATGCCGTCGGCGACCAGCCGGATGTCCTCGGCGCTTGTCTTCTCGATGGCGGGCGCGAGGTGGGCCTGGAGCTGTTTCAGCTGCGCGTCGAGGCCATAGCCGGTCAGCGGTTCCGGCGCGGTCTGCATCTCAGCGTTGTGGAGTCCCAGCTCCTTCTCGAACCCGATGAGTCCCAGCAGCTGCCGGGGAACCCGCCGGAGTGCGCCCGTCGGTTCCTCGACGGCGTACAGCTCGAGTTCGAGCCCGATCAGCGCCTGCGAGTTGTCGAACGTGCCCGCCCTGACCTCCGCCTTCAGCTGTTCCGCCTCTGACCGTGCCGCCGAGCGGAACGCCTCACCATCCACTCCCAGCGTCTCGCGAACCGTTGCCGCCAGCTCCGAAGCCGACATGCCACCTCGTTTGGCAGCCAGTCGCTTGAATCCACGGGTCCCGGCGGATGTCAGTTCCCTTTTGTACACCAGCCCGTAACTACAGGGTGTGCTTTCGGTAGACCCCCATACGCACTCGGCGGCCTCCTACGACGGCCGTGACGAGGTCGCGTTGCTGCTCAAGCAGGCCGCCATTGTCGGGCTAGACGCCATCGCGGTGACCGACCACGACGAGATCGAGGCGAGCCTCGAGGCGGTCGACCGGGCGGGCGACCACGACCTGATCGCCGTCCCCGGTATGGAGGTATCCAGTGCCGACGGCCACGTGCTCGCGCTGGGCGTCGAGGAACTCGTCCCGGCGGAGCGTCCGTTCGCCGAGACCGTCGAGACAATCCACGACGAGGGGGGGATCGCTGTCGTTCCCCACCCCTTCCAGGAGGCCCGGAGCGGCGTGCTGGCGAACATCTCGCGGGACGAACTCGCGGTCGCCGACGCCATCGAGGTCTACAACTCCCGGCTGCTGACCGGCCGCTCGAACCGGCAGGCCCGGACGTTCGCCGAGCGACGCGGACTGCCGAAGACCGGCGGGAGCGACGCCCACATCTGCGAGATGGTCGGCCAGGCGTATACCCGCGTCGACGCCGCCGAGCCGACCGCCGACGCCATTCTCGACGCGATCGCGGACGGCCGGACGGCCGTCGAAGGGAAGCGAACCCCCTGGCGGATCAGCTTCCGGCAGGCCGCCAGCGGCGTCAGGCGCCGCGTCCGCCACCGCGTCCAGCAGTTCCGGAGGTGACTCACCGCTTTCGGTGGACCTGGCCACGGCCACCCGCTGTGCTCTGGAATCCTCGCTGGAAGCGAGCACGCTACGGCGGTTTCCCGTGGCGGACCCAGCGAATGTTGGTACGTCTTTTATATATGTCGACCCGGTATACAGGTAGCATGACGGTGTTACAGTCGAACGTTCCACAGGTTGGGGCGTCGTCCGAGCACGTCAGGGTATTGTTGGTGGACGACGACGAGCGGTGGGCACAGGTCACTGGGCGGCTGCTGTCGGAGCGGGAGTCGTTCACAGTCGAGACAGCACACAGGGAGTGCGGTTCGGCGTCCTCGCAGTGTACGCGGCCGACGGGCGGGCAGTCGCCAGCCGCTCGCTCCCGTCCGGGGACGCCGCGGTAACCACGATGCACGCGATTTCCCTGTCGGAGAGCGCCGAGAGCACCCCACCCGCAGTCCGGGCGGTAGTCTCATTGTCCGCGGGCGGGTTGGAGTCGTCCGCCCCGGGTGACGCACAGACAACAACAGTAGACGGTGCTGAGGGCATCAGCTAGAGGGCGAGTTAGCCGCCAGGGATGAATGTTCGTCGGCTGTGACACCGGGCGTAGTGATTCGTGAAAGGAATTGAGGATTCGTGAAGGGGAAGCCCCCGACTGCTCGACTCGGGGGTACCGGAAGACGGTCCTGCTCGCTTCGCTGCGCGGGCTGCGACTCGCTGGCCTTCGCTCGCTGTGCTCGCGAAGACACCGCCCGCGAAGTGCTTGCGTCGGCCGTCTTCGTCGAGCACCGGGAA
>PXQK01000161.1 GCA_003022085.1 Halobacteriales archaeon QH_10_65_19
CCCGGAATCGTGCTGAAACGCGTAAATACACCGGTTTGCGTGTCTTGCCATTCCACAGACCGACAGTATGAGGACCCGTTGCCAGAAAGTGCGATTTTTGTAACTGTAGCATAAACCAGAGTGCATGGATCGCAGGGAGTATCTCGGCACCCTCACGGGCATCGGTGTAGCCGCGCTCGCAGGCTGTATTGGTGACGATGGGTACAAAACAACGGATGTAGCTGGGGAGTCTGTGCCGCTGGTTCCAACAGACGACGCATACGAGTGGTACAAGAACGGGGAGCTCGCAGTCGTCGACGCGCGGTCCAGAGCAGCGTGGGAACGGACCCGTATCGATAGCGCGGTCTGGAGTCCCGCACCGCAGGGACGGCAATCCGACGACCCGACAAGGGAGTGGGACAAGGACAGGCGGATCCTCACCTACTGTGCCTGTCCCCACCACCTCTCGACGCAACGTGCGTCGGCGCTCATCAAGGACGGCTACGCCGAAGTGCACGCGCTCGACAAGGGGATCAACCCCTGGATCGACCAGGGCCACCCGATAGAGGGAGAAACCGTCGCGCAGGAACTCCCGACCTACGAGGTCCGGGGCGAGACGTCGGCCGACGCGGCGGGTGCGGAAGTCTGGGTGCGCGAACCCGAGTCGAAGCAGCGCGAACCGGCGATCATCGGGTCCGACGGGGGCTACGAAGTGACGTTCCACTTCGTCCGGATCGACGAGTCGACGCCGCTCACGGTCGAGACTCCGGAGTACGAGGTCCGCGCACCGCTCGGGACGCTCACGGAGACTATTGTCACTGCCGCGCTCGCGTGATAGCGATTGTTGTGACTGTATGCCGGGTCGATCGCACGCCGTCGTGCGGTCAATCCCGTACCGACTCACACCAATCACTACGAGTCTTCGCCTGACCGAGTTACTCCGGCGGGCCGTCGAGAGCGACCGGAGTGAACCTCCCTGACGAAGGGGTGACGACCGACGGTGGGTAACATCGAACAGCAGCGGTCGGAGAACTGTTTCGCACTCGGACACAGGACGGAACAACTATCGGGCTGCCAGCGTAGAACAATGACATGGCCCGGTACGAACCCGTCGAATCACCAGACGAAACGACGATCTTCCCGTATCACGACCTCACCTCGCCGACGATCCGCGACGTCTATGCGGCACGCGACGTCGTGTCCCGGTACCTGCCACGGACGCCGCTTGTCCGCAGCGACGCGCTCTCGGGGGAACTCGGAGCCGAGGTCTACCTGAAGCGCGAGGAGACGCTGCCGACCGGCGCGTTCAAGGTGCGGGGTGGAGTGAACCTGGTCTCACAGCTGGACGACGAGTTCCGCGAGACCGGGCTGATCGCTGCGAGCACCGGCAACCACGGGCAGTCGGTCGCCTACGCCGGCGAGCAGTTCGACGTGCCTGTTCACATCGCGGTACCCGAGGACGCGAACCCGGACAAGGTCGCCACGATGGAGCGGTACGGCGCGACCGTTCACCTGCGGGGTGACACGTTCGACGACGCCAGAGAGTGGGCCGAGCAACGGGCCACCGAGGAGGGGTACCGGTACGTCCACTCCGCGAACGAGTCGGCACTGGTCGCCGGTATCGGGACGGCGGGGATCGAGATTCTGGAGGATCTCCCCGACGTCGAGTACCTCTTCGTCCCCATCGGCGGCGGCTCCAGCGCCTCCGCCTACGGAATGACGGTCGGAGGTCTGACCGACGCTCAGGTGATCGGCGTCCAGTCCGCGAGCGCGCCGGCGATGCACCGGGCCTGGGCCGAGGACACGCTAGAACCGTCCGACCGCATGGACACGTTCGCCGAGGGGCTGGCGACGAGCGTTCCGTTCGCCCTGACGACACGGATGCTCCGGGAGTACCTGGCGGACTTCCTGCTCGTCGAAGACGAGGCGCTCCGGGAAGGCGTTGTCTCCATGTTCGAGGACGAGCACATCGTGATGGAAGGCGCCTGCGCTGCCGCCCTCGCCGGCGCGCGGGCGATGGCCGACGAGATCGCCGGCTCGACGGTCGTTCTCCAGGTCTCTGGCCGGAACATCGATCGTGAGTCGCTCCTGAAACTACTTGACGCCGCGTAGAACGGCCGAAACGGACGGACTGTGAGACGATCCCCTGCCACGGTTCGGGGGAACATCACTCCGCGTCCGGCGGTTCCATTGACGGGACCTCCACCCGTTCAAGAACGGACGCGATCACGTCGCGGTGGTCGGTTCCCTGGACGCGCGCCTCCGGGTCAAGTACCAGCCGGTGGGCGAGCGCAGGCGCGGCAATGCGTTTCACGTCGTCGGGGACGACGAACTCCCTGCCGTCGAGGACGGCGCGGGCGCGGGTCACCTCGAACAGCCGCTGGACGCCGCGTGGCGAGACGCCGACCTCCACGCGGCCGTCAGTGCGCGTCTCCCGGCAGAGCCGGCCGATGTACTCCCGCATCGGTCGTTCGACGGTGACGTGCTCGGGGGCCTGCTGGAGGGCGAGCACCGTCTCCCGGTCGGTGACGGTTCCGACGGTCGGATCCGGCCGGTCGCGGTCGGCCCGCCGGTCGATCAGCTTCTGGGTGCCCGCGGCGTCGGGGTAGCCAAGCGAGGTCTTTACGATGAACCGGTCGCGCTGGGCCTCCGGCAGCTCGAACGTCCCCTCCTGCTCGACGGGGTTCTGCGTCGCAATGACAATAAAGGGGTCGGGCAGCTCGTGGGTTTCGCCGTCGACCGTTACCTGCCCCTCCTCCATCGCCTCCAGCAAGGCGGACTGCGTTTTGGGCGGCGCGCGGTTGATCTCGTCGCCCAGCACGACGTTCGCGAAGATCGGACCCGGCGTGAAGTGGAACTCCCCGGACCCCTCCTCGAAGACGTACGAGCCGGTGACGTCGGAGGGCATCAGATCCGGCGTGAACTGGATGCGCGAGAACTCGAGGCCCAGCGCGGTGGAGACCGACCGGGCCGTCAGCGTCTTGCCCGTCCCGGGGACGTCCTCGAGCAGCACGTGCCCCCGGGCGAGCAGCCCGGCAGTCAGGACCTCGAGCACCTCCCGGTCGGCCACGACCGCGGACAGCACCTCGTCGATAACGGCGTCGGCCTGCTCGGCGGCGTCGGTGACTGACATACCCGATCGGTACAGCGCCACGGACTTAACAGATGCCTCTTGTCTCTGCGCTGAAACTGTCCGGTGGTAGCTGCCTCCATCATCCAGAGACACGCTGTCACGGTTTCGCGCTTTTTTCGGGTGCATCACCGGCTAGTGTCGGCCGAACCGCGGAGGATGTTGATTGCACCTCTGACGAAGAGAAGATCTGCTACTCACCTCTGGTCCTGGAACAGCTGGAACAGAGCCTGGACGTCACTGATCGACACATCAGCAGGCTCCTCGCCGTCGAAATTGAAAGACTCCGGGTTGTCCTGTACAACGTCGGCGTTGCGGTGCTGGAAAAACAGTTGGACGTCGGCAATTGTGAACTCGCCGTCGCCGTTGACGTCCTCGTACAGCCCGTCACTGTCGAGGTCCTGTGGCGGATTCTCTTCTCCCGGCAGTGCCGGTGGTTCGTCGTCTGCTACTTGGATGGTTGCACTCGCTTCGTCCACCGGATCGGCTTCTATATCCACGTACGCATCAGCTTCGACAACGTACTCCCCTGGTGAGGTGTCCTCCGGAACGGCAAGTGTAACTGCGGGAGATTGGCTCTCCTGGGGAGCGAGTTCGTCAACCTGCCAGAATCCGTCCACTTCAGACCAGTCCCCGTCGTCGCCGTCAGCCGACGCAATCTCCCAGTCAGGATCCGTCCAGATCCCGCCGAGCTGGATTCCCGGTGTGTCGGCAGTCGCTTCACCCGTGTTCGTCAGCGAAAACTCGACGGTCGCCGCACCGCCGGGGGTAGTCTCGTCCCCCGATGCGGTGAGTTGCAGTGTTGCCGGTTCGTCAGAGGTTTCGAACTGCAATCTGGGGTAATCCGGGGGATCCTCGACGGTCGTCCATGTGTTTTGGAAGTCAAAAAACTCCAAAGAC
>PXQK01000162.1 GCA_003022085.1 Halobacteriales archaeon QH_10_65_19
CTGGTGAACGCGTCCAGCGACCCGGTGAACACGAACGTCTCCCCCTCCAGACCGCTGCCGTCACGCTCCTGTGTGTCGACCGCCCGGGGATCGACGTGTTCGAGCAGGCGATCGATGACCGCTGCCGTCCGCTCGTTGTCGAAAAACCCCCGGACGGCCGACGCGACTGCCGGCCCGACATCCGTGACCTCCCGGAGCTGCTCTTCGTCGGCGGTCCGGACCGCCTCGAAGCTCCCGAAGTTGTCGGCGAGTTCCCGGGCGGTGGTCGTCCCGACCTCCGGGATGCCCAGCGCGGTCAGGAACTGCGACAGCGGCGGCTCTGTCGACGCCTCGACCTCCGTGAAGAGGTTGTTGGCGCTTCGCTCGCCCCATCCGTCCAGCGCTGCAAGGTCGTCGGTCGACAGCTCGTAGAGGTCGGCGGGCTCCGAGACGAGGCCGGCAGCGACGAGCTGGTCGACGCGTTGCTCGCCCAGCCCCTCGATGTCCATCGCCTCCCGACCCGCATAGTACTCGATTGCCCCCTCGCGCTGGGCCGGACAGCCCAGCCCCGCGGGGCAGAACGCCATCGGGCCGTCGCGCACGACCTGCGTCCCGCAGACCGGACAGGCGTCGGGAAACTCGAAGTGGCCGTCGCTGTCGGCCTCGACCACCTCGGTCACGTCGGGGATCACGTCGCCTGCGCGCTCGACGTGGACCTCGTCGCCCACGTCCACCCCGAGCCGCTCGATCTCCTCGGGGTTGTGGAGGCTCGCCCGGGAGACGGTCACACCGCCGACCTCGACGGGATCGAGCAGCGCGACCGGCGTCAGCCGGCCGGTCCGCCCGACCTGCACGACGACGTCGCGGACGGTCGTTCGTCCGCTGCGGGCCGGGAACTTGTAGGCAAAGGCCCACCGCGGCGCCCGCGAGGTGTGTCCGAGCAGGTCACAGGCCTCGCGGTCGTCCACCGAGATGACGACACCGTCGATCTCGAAGTCGAGTCCCTCGCGGGCCGCCTGCATCCGGTTGCGGTACGCGATTGCGGCCTCGATGTCGTCGACGAGTTCGGCCCGGTCGGTCACGCGCAACCCCCACTCGGGGAGCCGCTCGTAGATCCCGCTGTGGATTTCAAACGACCTGCTCGCGTCCAGCACAGAGAAAAAAAAGACAGCAAGCGGGCGCCGTGCGACTACCGACGGGTCGAACTGCCGGAGCGTCCCGGCGGCGGCGTTGCGCGGGTTGGCGAAGGGGCCCTCGCCGCGCTCGACGCGGTCGCGGTTGAGCTCCTGGAACCCGTCGCGGGGCATGTGGACCTCGCCCCGGACAGCCAGCACGTCCGGATACTCCCCCCGGAGCCGCTGTGGAACCGTCGGGATCGTCCGAACCTGCTCGGTGACGTCGTCGCCCCGCCGGCCGTCGCCCCGGGTCGCCGCCCGCTCGTAGACCCCATCCTCGTAGACGACCTCGATCGAGAGGCCGTCGAACTTCGGCTCGCAGAAGTACCGGATCGGCCCGTTGTAGCCGGCGTCGGCGAGCCCGCGGCGGACGCGGTCGTCGAACTCCCGGACGTCGTCGGCCTCCCCGCTCTGGTCCAGCGAGCGCATCGGCACAACGTGTTCGACGGTCTCGAGTTCGTCCAGGGGCGGCCCGCCGACGCGCTGTGTCGGGCTGTTCTCGGTCGGCAGGTCGAACTCGTCTTCGAGCGTCTCCAGGCGCGAAAAGAGTGCGTCGTAGGTCCTGTCGCCGATGACCGGATCGGCCTCGACGTAGTAGCGGTAGTCGTGGTACCGGATCGCTTCTCGGAGATCGACAGCCTGCTTGCGAGCCTCTGTCTCGGTCAGTGTCGTGGCGGGGTCGAACTCGGTGTCCGGATCCGTGACGTAGGGGTTGTCCGCTGGCGCGTTCTCGGCTCTGGCCATCGGGCGTGGGTTCCGGCGGGAGCCTGATAAGGGTGGCTGGTTGTCGGCAGCGGCCCGGGATATCGGGCAGTTCGGAAACGCCGCCGGGATCGGTGAAACTTAACCGTTCACGGGCAGAGAGGCCAGTATGGCCGACGACTTCCTGCTGTTGAACCCGGGTCCGGTGCCGGTCACCGACCGTGTGCGGCGGGCGATGGACGAGGGAATGATCTCGCACCGCTCCGCCGAGTTCGAGGCGATCTACGAGCGGGCTCAGGACGCGCTCGAGTACGTCTTCCGCGAATCGACGCTGGACGATCACGTCACCAACGAGGACGGAACGCCTCTCATCCTCAACGGGACGGCGACGATGGGGATGGAGGCGGCCGTCGCCAACCTCGTCGACGACGACAGCGAGGCCGTGGCGCTGGTCAACGGGAAGTTCGGGCGGCGCTTCGCCCGCATTGCCGAGCGCCACGCCCGCTGTACGCGCGTCGAGGTCGGCTGGGGCGAGTCGTTCGACCTCGGCGTCATCGCAAACGCGATCACCGACGACACCGACGTCGTGACGATGGTCCACAACGAGACCTCGACGGGGCTGTTGAACCCCGTCTCCGGCGTCGGTGGTATCGCCGCCAGGCACGACGCCCGGTTCGTCGTCGACGGCGTCACCTCCATCGGCGGCGACGTCTTCTGCATCGACGACTGGAACGTCGACGTCGCGATTACCGACGCCCAGAAGGCCCTGGCCGCGCCGCCGGGCGTCTCCGCGATGTACCTCACCGAGGGCGTCGAGTCGGCAATCGACGGCGACGACGCCCCCTTCTACGAGGACCTGGACTGGCACCTGCGGAAAGCCGAGAGCCACCAGACGCCCTTCACGAGCGCCCTCCCGCTGTTCCGCGCGCTGGCGGTCGCGGCGGAGTCGATCGTCGAGGAGGGGCTCCCGCGCCGCATCCGCCGCCACCGCCGCCAGTCTGGGGCGTTCCGCGACGGGTTCACCGGTATGGGACTCTCGATGTTCCCCACCGCCGCCGACGCGACGGTGTACTCGAACACGCTGACCGCCGTCGAACTGCCCGACAGGGTCAGGGAGGACCCCGACGCCTTCTTCGACGCCGTGGCCGAGCGCAACGTCTCGATCTCCGGCGGACAGGCTCACCTCGGCGGCGATATCTTCCGCGTTTCGAACATGGGACAGTTCGACGACGAGCAGATCCTGCGGGGGATCCGCGTCATCGGCGAGGCGATGGTCGACGCCGGCGCCAACGTCGACCCCGAGACCGGGCGTGCAGCCGCCCGCGACGTGCTCGACGTGTAGCCGGCGCCTATCACCGCTCTAATGGGGCCGCCGGACGGTCACAGTTCGGACGTGCCGACCACGCCAACGGATCATTCCTCGACAGTCGTCCAGCGGTTGCCGATGATTCTGTCGTTGGGGACGTGCGTGACGTCACCGTCGTCGAGCCGGAGGTGTGTCTCGTCGGTGTCGATGCGTTCGACGACCCCCTCGACGCCCTCACCGGGGATCCGGATGCGCGCGCCGGGAACGAGCCGGTCGTGGGACGCGATCTTCGCGGCCGTGACGACGCCGGAGAGCTTGTCCTTGAGCGGTTCCCGGATGAGGTAGGCGATAAACAGCGCGCCGATACCGGCCCCGAACAGGGCTTCGAGATCCACCCGGGTCGAGAATGCGAGCGGGATCGCGAGCCAGACACCGACCTCGGCGAGTCGGGCGGTGATCCGCTGGGTGGCCTCGTCGGACTCGGGATGGAGGAACTCCACGACCGGCCGGAGGATGTCGAACTTACTTACGACTGTCGCAACGGCCGTCGCCGTGAACAGGATTCCCCAGTCGTACACCAGGAAGTCGATACCGCGCTCGGCGAGCTGGAACGTGTTCTGCTCGATCGTCATGCCATCGTCCCCGGATAGACTATCTGACCCGGGGGTTTTTGCTCTGTCGGGATTCGCCGCGGTCGACGGCGCCCAGACGCCGGAAACAGTCAGAACAGCCCGTATCATAGTGTCGTGCGTGATTATTTTCGGGCCCACGTCCGGTGAGTGGGCTGAAACCAATGGATCGTAACTCCCGAGCGATAAAAAATCACGCACGAC
>PXQK01000163.1 GCA_003022085.1 Halobacteriales archaeon QH_10_65_19
GACGGTAGCTGGCCGAATTTGGGAACCGGGCGGGAGATTCCCTTTCTCTCCTACTCCAAATTCGAGTGACTATATAAGAAATCGTACTCTTCCTACACCGATCGAGACAACCCATCAACACAGCAGTTCGCACTTGGGGGTATGAGACAGGGCTGAAACGCGCAACGCGTGATTTCATGGCGGTACGGAGCCACGCACGACCGTATCACACCAGGTATCAGCCGAGTATCTCGTCCCGTTTGACCTCGACGTAGCGTTCGAGGTCCCGCTCGATGTCCGCGTCGATCGGGGGCCGTTCGTACTCCTCGACGAGGTCCTGGACCCGTTCGTGGGCCCGCTGGAAGGCGTCTTTCGAGCCTTCTTCCTCCCAGTTGTCGTAGGAGTCGCGGTAGGAGAGTTCGGGGATCAGAAACTCGTCCCGGGAGTGTTCGAGCGTGTGGCGCTTGTTGAGGAAGTGATCCGCGGGTTCGACCTCTGCGATCAGGTCCATGGCGAACGATTCCTCGTCGAGGGTGTACCCCTCCTCGAACCGCTGGAGATACCGGATCCGGTCGCAGTCGAGGACGAACTTCTCCGGCGACGCTGTCGAGTACGAGTCCAGGATGCCGGCCCCGTGCGAGATGAAGTCGATGCCACAGAACCGGGTCATCAACAGCTGTAGCATCGCCTCGGAGCCGGACTGGTCGTCGATCGTCTTGGCGTCGGTGAGTCCGCCGCCGGCCCGCGCCGGGACGTCGTAGTAGCGCGCCATCTGGCCGGCAAACGAGACGAACAGCGCGCCCTCCGGGCTCCCGATAGAGAACGAGCCGTACCGGACGTCAACGTTCGAACTCGGAAGGCCGTAGATGATCGGCGTCCCGCGGTTCACGAGCTGTGCCATCGTGAGGCCCGCCAGGATTTCGGCATTCGCCAGCGCCATTGCCCCGGGGAGTGTCGCCGGCCCGGAGGCGGCGGCCATCACTGCCGGCGCGAGGATCACCGGCTGCTCCATGCGTGCGTGCTCCAGCACGCCGCCGGCCATCTTCGTGTCCCACGTCCGCGGGGAGACGCTGTTTGCGTTGCCGATCAGGTAGTAGTCACTGAGATCCGGATCGTCGTGGACGATGCCGACCATCTCGGCGGCGGTTCTGGCGCGGTCCTCGCCGTAACAGTTTCCGCCCGGCAGCTTGTCGGTCATCAACAGGATCCGCTTTTGTTCCTCGACGGGCGCGATACTTTCGTCGTACCCGTTGGGAACACAGATCGCGTTGCCGGCAGTCGTGATCACCTCCTCCATCTGGACCAGCTTCTGGAACCGCTCGAAATCCTCCATTGTCGAGGGCCGGCGTCCGTCCTCGTAGGTCAGGACGTTCGGCGGCCCGCCGGCGGTCGAGACGACGTGTCCGTCTCCGCCGAGCTCCTGATCGGGCTGGGAGCCGCGTCCACGGACGGTAAACGAGCCGGGGGCGTCGTCGACACACCCCTCGACGAGATCACGCGGAAATGTGACGATCTCCGTCTCTTCGTCGACGTCACAGCCGGCCTCCGCTAGAATCCGTCGGGCTTCCTCGTGGTCGATTCTGATCCCGTACTCCTCCAGGATTGTGATCGTCTTCTCGTGGACCAACTCCTCGCCCTCGTCGGGCAGCCGGTCTATCGGTGGGATGTCGATCGTCTCTAGGGGGTCGGCCATCCTCTGAAAACTCGCGGTGGAGCCATTTAGAATTTTCCCCCGGGGATCACACGTACTCGACGAGTTCGTCCACCAGTTTCTTCTCGGCGAGTCGCAGGTGTTCCTCGGCTGTGCGTCGTGCGATCCCCAGCGACTCGGCGATCTCGGCGGTC
This sequence comes from Halobacteriales archaeon QH_10_65_19, assembly GCA_003022085.1. Next base: position 1,825 of record PXQK01000163.1, read on the forward strand.
GCCGTCTCGCGCGGGAGTTCGTAGTAACCCTGGCTGTGAGCGGTCTGCAAGACGTCGCTCTGACGGGCCGTGAGTGTCGGCAACAGCAGTTCGGCCGACATCAGCGGGGACTCCGGCGTCACCGACTGGATCGACTGTTTCTTCTCGATCCGTACGGTGAACGCTGCGGACAGCGTCCCGTAGAACGACGACAGCGCCTCGGAGGTCAGTGCGAGCACCTTGACCCGCTTCGCCCCCGAACTGTACGTCAGGGGCGGCACGTGCAGGCAGCCGTGCTGTGCGAGATACTGCTCGATGTTGTCGTCGATGTGCAGCTTGAGACAGTCCTCGGTGATCAGTATCTGTTCGTCGCCGTAGGTGACACGCTCCCGGATGCCGACGGTGTCGCGAACTTCGGCCAGAACGCCGTCCGTGTCGGTTCCCCGCACCCGCAGGAGGTCACAGTGGTCGTTACACCACAGCTCGATTGTGGTGTCGGTTGCGGCGGTTGCCCGTTCGTATGCGCTGTCTCCGTCGACGTGGAACAGGGCCTTGTACATAGAGGAGGGTGGGCGGTGTGTTTTAAAAAACCATCCATGCGGAGGGAGAACTGTAACGACGCCGGGTAGATTATGTTACGGTATGACACAGCAGCCAGCCCCCGAACGGGAGCACGAGACCGACGAGCCATCTGCCGTGTGGCAGGAGTACAGAGGGGCCCCGACCGGGTCCGAGATCGAGTGCCAGGGGTGGCGACAGGAAGCCGCGCTGCGGATGCTCAACAACAACCTCGACCCCGAAGTCGGCGAGGATCCCGAGAACCTCGTGGTCTACGGCGGGACCGGCCAGGCGGCCAGATCGTGGGACGCATACGAGGCGATCGTCGCCGAACTCACGGAGCTGGGAGACACCGAAACGCTGCTCGTCCAGAGCGGCAAACCGGTCGGACGCTTTCGGACACACGAGATGGCTCCCCGGGTACTCATCGCCAACTCGAACCTCGTGGGCAGCTGGGACAACTGGGAGCACTTCCACGAGCTCGAGGCGCGCGGACTCATGATGTACGGGCAGATGACCGCGGGGTCGTGGGCCTACATCGGCACACAGGGGATCATCCAGGGGACCTACGAGACGCTTGCTGCCGCGGCGCGCGAACACTTCGAGGGCTCACTCGAGGGTCGTACCGTGGTCACGGGCGGTCTCGGCGGGATGGGCGGCGCACAGCCGCTTGCGGTGACGATGAACGAGGGCGTATGCATCGCCGCCGAGGTCGACGAGGACCGTATCGATCGTCGCATCGAGACGGGCTACTGCCAGGAGAAGGCGACCGATCTCGATGACGCCATCGCACGCGCACAGGAGGCCGCCGAGAACGGCGAGCCATACAGCGTGGGCCTGCACGCAAACGCCGCAGACATGCTGGAGGGGATGCTCAGCCGCGGGTTCGTCCCCGACGTGGTGACCGATCAGACGTCAGCACACGACAAGCTGGAGGGATACTATCCGTCCGGCTACACGGTCGAAGAGGCCGACCGGCTTCGCGAGGACAATCCCGAGGCGTACGCAGAAGAGAGCCTCGACACCATGCACCGACACGTAGACGCAATTCTGGCACTGCAGGACCGGGGTGCGGTTGCCTTCGAGTACGGGAACAACATCCGCGGGCAAGTACAGGAACACCGGGACGCCGAGGACGCGTTCGATTTCCCGGGGTTCGTCCCGGCGTACGTCCGGCCACTCTTCTGTGAGGGGAAAGGACCGTTCAGGTGGGCGGCGCTGTCCGGGAACCCCGACGACATCTACCGCACCGACGAGGCGATCAAGGAGCTGTTCCCCGAAAAGGACGCACTCCACCGGTGGATCGACCTCGCACAGGAGCAGATACAGTTCCAGGGGCTTCCCTCGCGGGTGTGTTGGCTCGGCTACGAGACCGGCGGGGTGTCGACGACACCCCGAGACGAAGGGGGTGAAACCGCCGGAGAGGGCGAGGACGGCCGCACCGAGCGGGCACGCCTCGCACTCCGGATCAACGAACTCGTCGACGAGGGCGAGATAGACGCGCCGGTCGTCGTCACGCGCGACCACCTCGACGCAGGGTCGGTCGCGTCGCCCAACAGGGAAACCGAGGACATGAAAGACGGGAGCGACGCCGTCGCCGACTGGCCGATTCTGAACGCCCTGCTGAACTGTGCGGCGGGTGCCGACATCGTCTCCGTCCACGACGGCGGGGGCGTCGGAATCGGCAACTCTCTCCACACCAACAACCACGTCGTCCTCGACGGAACTGACCGCGCGGCAGAGACGGCTCGGCGCGTGTTCACGACGGATCCGGGGATGGGGGTCATCCGACACGCCGACGCCGGGTACGACCGGGCGATCGAACAGGCGGACGCCTCGGACGTTCCACTCCCGATGCGGGACCGGCACCGATGACGGAGCTCGTCGCCCCCCCGGAGTGGTTCAGTTCCGCCCGGAGCCGCGGCGAGGAGCTGTTCGCTGACATCGTCGAAACGGCGACGACGGAGACGATGGACGGCTACGGTGCGCTGCTCGTCGGGGAGCCCTACGACCGTTCGGTTGTCAGCAAGCGCGGGACAGAACAGGGTCCCTCGGCGCTCCGTGAGGCGCTGGCGACCACCCCGATCCCACCCGGATCCCCGGGGGCGACGCGATCAGTCGCAGACATCGGGACGATCGGGATTCCGGCTCGGCGGAACGACGGCAGCGTCCAGGAGACGATCCGGTCGTTTACTGGCCGCGTACACGGCACCGATACTGTCCCCGTCTTCCTCGGGGGGGACAGCTCGTTGACCTTCCCCAACGTCGTGCCCGCAATCGAGAGGGGAACGGTCGGGGTAGTCCGGTTCGACAGCTATCCGGCCCTCGACGGCGCCCCCAAGTCCGGGACGTCCTACCGGCGGCTGTTCGAGAGCGGGCTCGAGTCACTCGCGGTTCTCGGGGCCCGAAACGTCGGGCCCACGCTGTCGACAGTGAACTACCCATACGAGCGGCGGAGTCACATTGCGACACTGGGTGTTGTCGAATCCGGCCCGATAGACGCCGTCGACCGCGCGCTCGGCGCGCTCTCCGGAGCCGACACGGTGTACGTGAGCGTGAACCTGAACGTGCTGTCCGCCGCGGCAGCCTCGGGGGTGAAAGCCCAGACCCCCCAGGGGATCTCGGCCACGGAGCTGTGTACAATGCTCCGACACGTCGCCACGCACAGCCACGTCGCGGGCCTCGAGATGCTCGGGTGTGCCCCGCTGCTAGAATCAGGTAACCAGACGGCGCGCGCCGGTGCACGGGGGATTGTACAGTTCCTCGCGGGGGTCGGTGAGACCCCGTGAGCGGGAACGCCGCGGACGGAGGAGACGGGGGCGTGGTCGAAATCGACGGGCGAGGACTCACACCGGCAGACGTGGTTGCTGTCGCCCGCGAGGACGCCCCCGTTCGCGTGACAGCGGCGGGTCGCGAGGCAGTCCGACGGTCGCGTGAACGCGTCGAGGACATCCTGTCGGCGGACAAGGTCGTCTACGGCGTCAACACCGGGTTCGGCGAACTGGTCAACGAACGGATCAGTCCGGCCAACATCGAGGACCTCCAGACCAACCTCCTGCGGAGCCACGCGGCGGGGGTCGGCCGGGAGCTGACCCGCGAGGAGGTGCGCGCGATGCTGGTTGCGCGGGTGAACGCCCTCGTGATGGGGTACTCGGGCGTTCGCGAGGTCGTCGTCGACCACCTCGTGGCGCTGCTCAACGAGGGAGTCCACCCCGTCGTCCCCTCCCGCGGAAGTCTCGGCGCGAGCGGGGACCTCGCCCCGCTGGCCCACGCCTCGCTCGTCCTGATCGGGGAGGGGAAAGCCGACGTCGACGGCGACCGGCTCGACGGCGAGGCCGCGCTCGGTCGCGCCGGTCTCGAACCGCTGTCGCTTGCAGCCAAAGAGGGGCTCGCACTCATAAACGGGACGCAGCTGACGGCGGGACTGGGCGCTCTGGCGGTCTACGACGCCGAACGGACAGTCCAGGCAGCCGACATGGCCGGGGCACTCACAATCGAGGCGACACTGAGTTCGACTGTTCCGAGTCACCCGATTATCTCGACCGTTCGGCCACATGCAGGACAGGTGGCCAGCGCACGCACCGTCCGCACGCTGACAGCGGACTCGGACGTGGTCGAGTCCCACCGCAACTGTGACCGGGTGCAGGACGCCTACTCGCTACGCTGTCTGCCACAGGTCCACGGCGCGGTTCGGGACGCAATCGGACACCTGCGTGATGCTGTTACGACCGAACTGAACAGCGCAACCGACAACCCCCTCGTGTTCGATCGCGAGGAGGTCCCCGACCGGGCGAGCGGTGCCGGCTCGGGCGCAGTGCTCTCCGGCGGGAACTTCCACGGGGAGCCACTGGCCCTGCGGCTCGACTACGGGACGAACGCGCTCACGGAACTGGCCGCCATCTCCGAACGCCGGATCGACCGCATGCTCAACCCGAACCTCCAGGAGCCACACCTGGAGCCGTTTCTGACCGATCACAGCGGGCTGATGAGCGGGTACATGATCGCCCAGTACACCGCCGCAGCGCTCCTCAACGAGTGCCGGGCCACCGGCGCGCACTCGACGGACACCACGCCCGTCAGCGGCAACCAGGAGGACCACGTCAGTATGAGTGCTGGCGCTGCCCTGGCGTTCCGTGACGTGCTGACCGACGTACAGACCGTCGTCGCAATCGAACTCCTCTGTGCTGCCCAGTCGGTCGAGTTCGTCAGGCGGCATCTCGAACAGCAAGCGGTCGAGAACGCGGTGATCGAGGACGGGGAGTCGCCCAGCCTCGGACGCGGAACGGGCGTCGTCTACGAAACCGTCCGCGAGGTCGTGCCACAGCTCGACGTGGATCGGGAGCCACACGTCGACATCGAACGGATCCAGACGCTGGTCCGGTCGGGACTGCTTGTCGAGCGGGTCGCCGACCACGTCGACGTCGACCCTGGCGGCCGGACGTCCGGACGGGAGTGACACACGGCACGCGGCACGCGGCATGCGGTCGACACCGCAGTCCGGGACACCGTCGCGCCCGGATCCCCTGCTCGACGCAGCCGACGACGGACGTGTCCGCTTCTTGACGTGGGCAGCGTTTAATATGGTGGTGGCATTTTGTTGGTGCATGTCGCCGGACAACGAACTGCCCGAATCCACAGATACTGTGATCGTCGGCGCAGGGGTCGTCGGCTGTAGCGTCGCGTACCACCTGGCAGCGGTGAGCGACGAGGACGTGACCGTCGTGGATATGGGAGAGATCGACGCGCCGGGCGGGTCGACCGTCCACGCACCGGGCGGACTGGTCGAGACCTCGGGTAGTAAAGTTATGAGTGGGTTCGCACAGTACTCCCGGGAACTCTACACCGACCTGGATGCGTACCGGTCCGACGGCCTGCTCGAGATTGCGACAACGGAGGACCGGTTACAGCAGGCAAAGCGGCTCTACGATTACAGTCAGTCGTGGGGGGTTCCCGGCGGGGAACTCCTCACACCCGAGGAGACGCGCGAACTCGTCCCGTTGCTGAACGACGAGGAGATTCTGGGGAGCTACTACAGTCCCACGTCGGGGCTGATCCGGTCGGTCGAGCTGCTGGCGGCGATGCGTGAGAAGGCGGGCCGTCGAGGCGCGACGTTTCACGGCCACACGCAGGTGACGGACATCGACCTCGACGGGTCGACAGTGACCGCCGTCGAGACCGACCGTGGACGCATCGAGACAGACCGGGTACTGGTGGCGACGAACGTCTGGGCTCCGCTGTTCGGCAGGATGGTCGGCGTGAACATCCCGCTGATGCCCTGCGAGCACCAGTACGCGATCACGGAATCGCTGGCCGAACTCGAGGGAACAGAGAACGAAGTCGAGTACGCCGGGTTCCGCCAGCAGGAGGCGTCACTGTACTTCCGGCAGCACGGCGAGGGGTACGGGATCGGGTCGTACAACCACGAACCGCTGTTGCTGGCACCGGATGATCTCAGCGACTACGAGAACGCGCCCGAGGACATCCCGGTCTACGACTACTTCGTCGGCAGGGAGTCGACGCGCGACCCGATCAAGATGACGGCCAACCGGGAGTTCACGCCGGAGCACTTCGAGGCACCGATGGAGGACGCGAGGCGCCTGATGCCGGCCCTGGAGGACGTCGGGATCGAGAAGGCGTTCAACGGCGTGTTCAGCTTCACTCCCGACGGGATGCCGATACTGGGTCCCCCGGACGACGTCGACGGGTTCTGGGTCGCCACGGGGGTGTGGCTCACCCACGCCGGCGGCGTCGGCAAGGCGATGGCCGAGTGGATGACGACGGGCTACCCCCGCCAGAACCTCGTGCCCTGTGACGTCAACCGGTTCCAGGACCACGCGGGCAGCCCCCAGTTCACCTACGACCGTGCGGCGTACAGCTACGACACCGTCTACGACCTCGTCCACCCCAGGCAGCTCCCCGACGTGAACCAGTCTCTCCGGACCGGACCGTTCTACGAGCGCCAGTCCGACCTCGGCGGTGAGTTCGCCGCCGCCGCGGGCTGGGAACGGCCACGCTGGTACAACAGCAACGCGTCCCTCCTCGGGGAGTACGATGTCGCCGACCGGTCGGGGTGGGAGGCCAGACACTGGTCACCGATCGAGGGAGCCGAACACCAGGCAGTCCGCGACCGGGTCGGTCTCTTCGATCTCTCCGGGTTCACCAACATCGACGTGACGGGTCCGGAGGCCGCCGAGTTCCTCCAGTACCTCTGTACGAACGACGTCGATGTCGCGGTCGGGCGAGCCACATATACCCTGATGTGTAGCGAGCGCGGGGGAATCCTGGGCGACATGACGGTGCTGCGCGAGGCGGACGACCAGTTCCAGATCTTCGGAAACAGCGGTGCCGCCGGCACCGAACAGCTCGCCTGGATCGACGACCAGGCCGGCGGGTTCGACGTACACGTCACGGCACCGATTGCGGGTCGGTGCGCGGTCGGCGTCTGGGGGCACGAGGCGCGCAACCTGCTGGATCCGCTCGTGCCGGCCGACCTCGGCAACGACGAGTTCCCGTATTTCACCGCACAGGACACGTACGTCCGCGAGGTTCCGGTGACTGCCATCCGGGTGTCCTACGTCGGTGAACTCGGGTGGGAGCTACACACGACGACCGACTACGGCCGGAAACTGTGGGACACCCTCTGGGAGGCGGGTCAGGAGCACGGCCTCGTCCCGATGGGCGACGGCGCACTCAACACCATGCGCCTGGAGAAGGGGTACCCGCTGTACGGCGGCGACATCACCCCGGAGTTCGACCCGTACGAGGCCAACCTGGGGTTCACTGTCGACCTCGACACGGAGTTCGTCGGACGGGAGGCCCTGATAGAGGCACGCGACAACCGGGAGCGCAAGCGGACGCTCATGACACTCGACGAGCCGGAGTCCGTCGTCTTCACCGGCGTGCCGATCCTGACAGACGACGAGGTTGTCAGCTACGCTGCCAGCGCGGAGTACGGACACTCGGTCGACTCGGGCATCGTCTCGGGGTACCTGCCGGTGGAGTACACCGATCCCGGGACGGCACTCGAGGTACAGTACGAGAACGAGCGCTATCCGGTGACGGTGCGGGAATCGCCGCTGTTCGACCCCGACCGGGGCCGGCTACTCCGGTGACCAGAGCGGTCAACGACAGAACTATTATACTCCCGGGAGATGTCGGGCACAGTGACTCCGAGAACACTCCTCAGAAAACACACCGAGGACGTGTGGAATCAGGGCAATCTCGACGCCGTCGAGAAGTACATCGCCGAGAGCTACACCGAACACGATCCGTCGGTTCATGACGAACTCCAGGGGCCGGAGGCGTACAGACGAAACGTCGAATCGTTCCTGACGGCGTTTCCGGATCTGGAGGTGACAATCGAGGACTCGATCGTCGAGGGCGACAAGATCGCGATGCGCCAGCGCTTCCAGGGGACACACACCGGCGAGTTCGTCGGGATCGAACCGACGGGAGCGGAGATCGATTCCACCTCCTTCGTCATCTGTCGCGTCGAGGACGACAAGATAGCCGAAACCTGGGTCGAGACCGACATGCTCGGACTGCTCGAACAGCTCGGCCGCGACGTCCGTCCCGACAGTGGCTGATAGGACGTACACGTGGCTTGACAAGGTTTATGCCCCAGCATTCGTACTCTCGAACATGGGATCGGCCTGCTGTAAGGTTGGGCGAGTGATCGACAAGTACTCGCTGGGGTCGAACGTTGTGGGTGGAAATCTCAACGAGTATCTCGTGTCCCGGTGGCGTGGAACGGGCGAGTACCCCGAAACCGGGCACCGGCCGCTCACCGACTGGTTCAACGAGAGCCTCCTGAAAGCCGTGTATCTCCAACACGGCCGTATCCCGACCGAGGCCCGGATCGAGTCCGAGTACGAAGCCCTCTCCGGCGAGGAGGAGGACAAACGCACCGAACTGCTGGAGGATCTACGGACGGACGGGATCGACGGGGAACGGCTCGTCGAGGACTTCATCTCGCCGAGTACACTCTACCGTCACCTCCAGAACTGTCTCGAAGAGACAAAACAGTCGGCGGCAGACACCCCCGACGAGAACTCCGACTGGGAACGCCAGAAGGTGTCCTACGCCCGCGAGGTGAGCCAGGAGAACGCCGAAGAAGCGCTGCGGTCGCTCACCAACAAGGACCGGATCACGAACGGTATCGACGCGGAACTGAACGTCCGCGTCGTCCTCTCCTGTCCGGACTGTCCGACCCGTGTCCGGTTCGAGACCGCCCTCGAACGTGGCTACGTCTGCCGTGACCACCTCGGTGGCCCGGCCGAGGACGGGACAACAGACGACGCGACACACACCACTTCCTCGGTCAACCGGCCGAGCTCTGAAACACCGTAACCCTGTGTTTCACGGACCGTCGTGACTCGCGACACCCGCGAGACTATTCTCGCCGTACTGATACAAGTCGGCCGTGCCAGCGTCCGGGACAGCCACAGTTGGACGGCACTGGCGAAGCTAGTCACAGCAGTCCGTACCGGCACGAACGGTGATCTTATTAGTCTAGTGACCACAGTAACACGGGTACATGTCCAAGGATGTACTCGTCACGGCGGACTGGCTCACCTCCCGTCTCGAAGAGTTCAGGCGGGACGACCCGGCGTACAGGCTCGTGGAAGTCAACAACACCGAAGTGACCGACGAGTCGGAGCACACGCCCTACGAGGCGGGGCACGCTCCCGGCGCGACGTTTTTCGACTGGACGGAGAACTTCACCGACGACATGCGTCGCAACATCGTCGACAGGGAGGGGTTCGCCCGCTTCAACGGCGAGGCGGGTATCACAGAGGAGTCGACGGTCGTCATCTACGGGAACGGGATGGTTCCCAACTGGTACGGCGCGTACGCCTACTGGACCTACAAGTACTACGGGCACGAC
>PXQK01000164.1 GCA_003022085.1 Halobacteriales archaeon QH_10_65_19
TCCATGCAGACCGATGAGAGGGAATCGTGGAAAGCTGGCGTGCGCACCCGCCTCGATATAGGCGACGAGTTTCGCAGTCCTCTCCACAATTACTCCGTCCATCGGTCTCTCTTGGCATACGAACGCATCCTCCTTCAACCATCCGGTGAGAAATATGACTGAATCCTACTCGATACGACCGAAGTTTGTAACAGTTACACAACCCCTACGAGTACTACGCCGCAGGCCCGTCGGTCGAGGTGATCGACAACGGCGTTCACCGGTGTGTCCAGTGTGGCGACGCCGACGCCACCTACACCTACTGCGAAAACTGCGGGAGCATCAACTGCCGGAGCCACACCAGAACCGAGCGGCTCGAGGGCGACCCGGTCTGCACCGGTGGACCGGCCGGCACGCTCCGAGCGTTTTTTACCCACTGACCGTGGAGAGTGGGGCATGAAAGGAGTCGTCATCGCCGCGGGCGAGGGAACGCGACTGCGGCCGCTGACCGAGGACAAACCGAAGGGCATGGTCGAGGTTGCGGGGAAACCGATTCTCACCCACTGTTTCGATCAGCTGGTCGACCTGGGGGCCGAGACGCTCCTGGCCGTCGTCGGCTACAAGAAAGAGCAGATCATCGAGTACTACGGGGACGAGTTCGCGGGCGTCCCGATCACCTACACCCACCAGCGCGAGCCGCTGGGGATCGCCCACGCGCTTCTGACCGCCGAGGAGCACATCGACGACGACTTCATGCTGATGCTCGGGGACAACATCTTCCGGGCAAACCTGGACGACGTCATCAGCCGACAGGAGGAGGACCGGGCCGACGCGGCATTCCTCGTCGAGGAAGTCCCCTACGATGAGGCCGACCGGTACGGCGTCTGTGACACCAACAAGTACGGCGAGATTGTCGAGGTGATCGAGAAGCCCGACGATCCGCCGACGAACCTGGTCATGACTGGCTTCTACACGTTTACCCCGGCAATCTTCCACGCCTGCCACCTCGTGCAGCCCTCGGACCGCGACGAGTACGAACTCAGCGACGCGATCGACCTCCTGATCCAGTCCGGACGGACGATCGACGCCATCCGGATGGACGGCTGGCGCGTCGACGTCGGCTACCCCGAGGACCGCGACGAGGCCGAACGACGGCTCCGGGAGGCGGGCGAGGTTCCCGAAGACGACGACGCGGTCACGGCGGGCGGGGCCGGAACACAGGACGCCGATACTGGCAAGTGAAGATGCCAGACAGCCGCAGGCGCGACAGGCCTGTTTCGATACCGGCGGCGACGGCCGATTCCGCAACGGCTTGGACGGGAGACGGGCTACTGTGGGTGTGATCCCGTCGATCTACTGGAACCTGTCGCTGTTCCTGCTGCCTGTGGTCGCGTGGGGGTTGACGTTCACGGCGATCAATCTCGGCCTCGGTTTCGGGTACGTCCCGCCGGAACCGGAGGATCCGATTCGAGTGATACTGTCGGACGTGACTCTGTGGAATGACAAGACACGCAAACCGGTGTACTCACGCGTTTCAGCACGATTCCGGGATAGAAATCTCCACGTACTCACGTCCGACAGTATGAACCACATGTGCCAGGACATCGTACGAGGTATATAAAAAGCAGATGAGGTTTAGAAACGCGATCCTTTTTGTTGGGCTGGCGGTCGCTTGGGGTAGTGCCTTTACCGCTATCAAGGCAGGACTAGAGTTTTTCCCGCCTGTTCTCTTTGCGGCGTTCAGGTACGACTTGGCGGGCGTACTGATGCTCGGATACGCAGCGTATGTCACTGACCGTTGGATACCCCGGAGTCGGAACGAGTGGGTCCTGGTCGGTATCAGCGGGACTCTCATGATCGCCGCCTACCATGTGTTTCTCTTCACCGGGGAACAGGGAACGACAAGCGCGGCAGCCGCAATTATCGTCAGTCTCTCCCCGATCCTCACCACGGGGTTTGCACGGGCCCTCCTGCCGGACGAACGGCTCACGTTTATCGGCATTGTCGGGCTTCTCGTCGGGTTTGCTGGAGTGGTGATACTGAGTAATCCAGACCCGGACAACCTGTTGACCACTCGGACAGTTTCGATGTTCCTGATATTTGTAGCCGCCGCCGCGTTCGCTCTCGGCAGTGTTCTCACCCGCCGAGTAGATGCCGAACTCCCGGTCGAGACGATGGAAGCCTGGTCAATGCTCATCGGAGCGGTACTGATGCACGGAGCGAGTATCGCCATAGCTGAGTCCGTGAGTGACGTTCAGTGGACGGGTGAGGCCATCCTCGCCCTTCTCTACCTTGTCGTTGTAGCGAGTGCGCTGGGTTTCCTGATCTACTTCGACCTCCTGAACCGGCTCGGCCCGATAGAGATCAATCTGGTCTCCTACGCCGCTCCAGTCGTGGCGGCTGTGACGGGACTCCTCTTCCTGAGTGAGACCCCGACCGTCTACACCGTCGTTGGGTTTGTGCTCATCCTCTCCGGGTTTGTCCTGCTGAAGCGGGAGGCCCTCCGGTCGGAGGTGACGAAACTCCGAATCTACCGCGAGAGTGGCGATTAGCTCTCGCGTGGCGTCGCGCCAGTCCCGGTCTCCACCGCCGAGAGGTCGATCCTGCCGTCCGGCATCGGGACGCCGTCGTAGACGTCCTCTGTGAGCAACAGTGCCCCGTCGAGGTCGGCGTACGCCACGAGCGGAGCGAGCGCACAGGAGCCGGCGATGGAGGCGTTACTCTCCAGCATACAGCCGAGCATGACCTCCAGCCCGTGTGCCTGCGCGGTCAGGATCTGCCGGAGCGCGGGCCGCAGCCCGCCACACTTCATCAGCTTCACCACTACCAGGTCGACGGCGTCCGCGACTGCCGGCACGTCACTCGCCGTGACGCAGGACTCGTCTGCTGCGACAGGGACCACCCCCTCGACGTGCACTCGGCGCAGTCCCTGGATGTCTTCGGCAGGCACCGGCTGCTCCAGGAACTCGACGCCCAGGTCCGCGAGCCACTCGGTGTTCTCGACCGCTTCCCGGGCCGTCCAGTCGCAGTTCGCGTCGACCCGGATCCGGGCATCAGGGGCCGCTTCCCTGACTGCCGCCAGGCGCTCGCGGTCGCGGTCGGTTCCCAGCTTCACCTTCAGCACGCTGTGGCCCGCTGTGACGGCCTCACTCGCCCGGTCGGCCATCCCATCGGGAGAGTCGATCGCCACAGTGTAGGAAGTCGCCGGGGCGGCCCCGGGATACAGGCCGAACCGCCGGTAGAGCGGCTCGCCAGACTGTGTGGCGACGAGGTCGTGGACTGCGATCGAGACGGCAGCCCGGGCGGCGGCTTCGCCGGGCGCGACCGCTGCTAGCCGCCGTTCGATCGGTTCCTGTCGCCCTGGGTCCCCGACCTCCTCGACGGTCGACAGCAGTTCGGGCAGGGCTGCCGCGACGCTGTCTGCGTTCTCGCCGTAGTACGACGAGGGAGCGGCTGCGCCGACACCGATACGGCCAGCCCCGTCGGTTACCTCGACCGTCACCACCTCAGTCTCTCTGGAGGTTCTCCGGGAGATCGTGAACTCGCCGTCGATAGACAGCGTAACCCGCTCGAACCCCGTCGACGCGATGGCAGTGTCGTCCGCCATCGATCACCCGAGGTGGTCGAAGGGTCCAGCCTTGGCAGCGTCGAGGCGCTCGAACTGCGCCTCCGAGAGCGACACTGTCGCAGCACCCAGATTCTCCTCCAGTTGCCCGACGGTCCGGGCGCCGACGATCGGCGCGGTGATCGCCGGATGGTGCAGCTGGAACGCGAGCGAAACCTGGGCAGGTGTGGCGTTCACTTCGTCGGCGACCGCCCGTACCACGTCCAGCGCGTCGAAGTTCTCCGCGGTCAGGTACCGCTCCTCCCAGCCCTCCGAATCGGAGGCCGTCGAGTCGCCCGGCGGCGTCTCGTCGCGCTCGTACTTCCCGGTGAGAAAGCCCTGCGCGAGCGGGCTCCAGGGGACGATCCCCAGGCCGCGCTCGTCG
>PXQK01000165.1:0-2355 GCA_003022085.1 Halobacteriales archaeon QH_10_65_19
ACGACGACTAACTTCGACGAGACCAACTTCGCCAATCTGTTCACTCCCTTCACTGGTAGTGGACAGCTTTCGCTGGCCGAAATTAATGCAGACGCATCCGGAGGCGAGCTCGAAGACCCACAAGAGAACGTCGTGTTCGAGAACACCGGCAGTGGAGATATTGATCTGACCGGTTACACCGTCGAAGACGACACCGACGGGTTCAATTCATACGACTTCCCAAGTGGTTTCACGCTCTCGGCCGGCGATCAGGTCACACTGTTCTCGGGAACGGGAACCGATACAGCCACCGAGCTGTACTGGGGCAAAACTGGAAGTGCGGTCTGGAACAACGGCGGCGACACGGTCTTCGTGTTCGACGACACTAACTCGACCGTGATCGAAGAGACGTACTGATACGGTCGTGCGTGGTTATTCGATTCTCGGACGACAGAGTGAACGCAGTCGAGCGGTCGGGGGCTTCCTCCGGCTACCTGCCAGTTCAAATTCTTTTCTGAAGTACTATAGTCGGACAGCCGGCGCGTCCGCTCGCCCGGCCCGAATCTGTTCTGTCCGCCGGCAAAGGGCGGTTCGCAAGGGTTATGAGTGGGTATCTCCTGTGTCAGAGTGCAATGGCAGAAGGTACGGTCGACTTCTTCAACGACACAGGCGGTTACGGCTTCATCGAAACCGAGGACGCGGACGAGGACGTTTTCTTCCACATGGAAGACGTCGGCGGCCCGGATCTCGAAGAGGGCCAGGACGTAGAGTTCGAAATTGTCGAGGCACAGAAAGGCCCCCGGGCCGAGAATCTGACCCGCCTGTAGTCGGCGGCTCGTCGCTTTTTCGACAATATAACCACTGAGAGCGATGTGACCATCGTGTCACGTCTCTTGGCCCACCCGCCAGTGGCGACGCCGTCGCTCGCGGTGGATGGGGGAGTCGTGCTCCCTTTCGTTTACCTCAACCAGCGCATTTGGCGTTACTGCTCGCCAGCAACGAGCGGGCGGCGCGCCCTGTAGACAATCTCCATCGGGAGGCCGGCCGGGTCGAGCGGCGGGTCCGGCGGAAGCGTCCGCAGCGATCCTGGTCCGGGATGAGCGGTGTAGGCCAGCACGACGGCGTTGAGAACGTCCTCAACGTCGATCTCGGCGCCGGCAGTGGCCTCCGCAGCCGCCTGGACCGTCGGGGGTGCGTTGGCGTCGAAGTTCGCGAGCGTCCGCATCCGCTCGGCGTACCCTGCAGCCGTCGTCTTCTGGTGCTCGAGCGGGTCGCCGGCGAACGCACGGAAGCAGACTTCGGGGTGTGACTCCCGGAACGTGGCTTTCGCCTCCGGCACGTTCCGCAGGAGGCTGTCCGCCGCCGAAATGCTGTCGCTCATCTCGAAGGCCCGCTTCGAGAGCGGCTGCCCGGCCTTGCGCTCGTTGACGCGTTTGGCAACCGGGTACCGCCGCTTGCGCGTCGCCTCCCGCACCGGCGGCGTCACGACCGCACGGTCAGCGTCGAGTATCTCCCGCGCCAGCTCGTCACACTGCCGTTCCTCGGACCCGGACTCGAGGAGCCCGACCGGGACGTCGACGAGGATCAGCGCCGCAGTCTCCTCGTACCGCTGCCAGAGCTCCCCCATCTCGTCGAACACTGCCGCGTGGTCGAACCCCGTCGCGTCGAACGCGACTCCGAGCCACGAGCTGCCGCTCCGGTTGACCCCGACGAACGTCTCGGCCATACCCAAGACTCCCGCTGTGGCGGTAAAAACACTGGGACGGTCTGTTGGCGCGTTCTTATTCACTCCGTTCGTCGGCCTCGGTCCCCGTTTCGCTGGCGCTTTCCTCTCCTGTTCCGTTGTCGGCACTTGGCTCGTTGCCGCCTTCGCTCTCGTGTTCGTTCTCCCGACCGCCCTCGCCGGTCGTGTCCTCGAACACCTGAGGGTACTCCGCCGACTCGGCCAGGTCGGTGACCGCCGCTGCGAGCCCTTCTTCGCCGCGCTCCTCCCAGTCGGGAACGTTGTCCTCGAGCCAGGACTCGTGGTCGCCGTCCCGGACGAGGGCGGTGAACGCCAGGTGGTTCGCGAGGTGAACGCCGTCTGCCTGCGGGTCGCCACATACCGGACAGCGATAGCCCATACTTCGGCTTGACCGTCGGGCCTCAAAGGTGTTTCATAGGGTCGTGCGTGACTCTGTACCGCCCGGCTGGAACAGATTGGGAGTCTCAGATCCTGTACCACCGATATTTCGGAGCAATGCCGAAAATAATCACACACTCGTGTGCGGCCGACACTCTTGGGTTGAGGAATGGAAAGACCAGGGCAACAGAGTTCACGAACTGCTGAATCGCTCTGTCGGTCCTCGAACACGACGACAGGTACGACTGTTTTTG
>PXQK01000165.1:2416-13624 GCA_003022085.1 Halobacteriales archaeon QH_10_65_19
GGCGGTCCCCGGACCGTGCGGGTCTACCAGTGGGAGCCCAGCACGCTCTCGCTGGGGTACCGCCAGGAGTCGGCGACGGTCGACTGGGCGTACTGCGAGGAGCAGGGCGTGACGGTGACGCGGCGGCCGACCGGCGGCGGCGGAATCTACCACGACCGGTACGGCGATATCTCCTACTCGATTGTCGCACCGGAGTCGGAGCTCCCCGGCGATCTGCTGGAGTGTTACGAGCTGCTGTGTACGCCCGTCCTCGAAGCGTTCGACCGGATGGGCGCCAACGCCGCCTTTGCCGACGAACGGCTGCCGGCGATCCACCAGCCGGCCTGCTACCTCCGGGAGGTCAACCCGGCCCACGACCTGCTCGCCGCCGGCAGGAAGATCAGCGGGAACGCCCAGTACCGCCAGCGCGACGCCGTCATCCAGCACGGCTCGCTCTCCTACGCGCTGACTGTCGACGACCACCTCGGCGTCTTCGAGACCGATGGGGTATCGCCGGCGACGTTCCGCGACCGCGTCACGTCGATCCGAGAGCAGAGTGGACTCGAGCGGGAGACGGCCGTCGGGGCACTCGAGAGTGCACTCACAGACTGGGCCAACGCCAGGGAGGGTGCATGGACGGAGAGCGAACTCGAACGGGCCCGGGACATTGCCGACCGCAAGTACGCCGGCGACGAGTGGAACCGTAATCGGGAGGACCCGCTCTCGGTTTCCTAGCCCAGCATCCGACGACTTCGGTAGCCCTTTGCCCTCCCAGTCGTTTCCTTGGGGCATGCACGTCGGTGCACACGTCTCGATTTCCGGCTCGCGCGTCTCATCGGACAGCGACACACCACCGTACGATGACATCCGCAACGCTGTCCACCGCCAGCTCGCGTTCGGCGGCAACTGCGGACAGATATTCACGACTTCACCGCAGGTCTGGCAACAGCCCACCATCGACGACGAGGCTGCCGAAGGGTTCCGGGCGGAGACCCGGGAGGAACTCGCGGGACCGTGGGTGATCCACTCCTCGTACCTGGTGAACCTCGCGACGCCGAAAGAGGAGCTCAGGGAGAAGTCCCGCCGGAGTATGCAGGCGGAGCTCGACGTCGCCGCACGCCTCGGCATCGGGTACGTCAACGTCCACCTGGGTGCCCACACGGGTGCCGGCGCCGAGGACGGGCTGGACAACGCCGCGAGCGTGCTAGACGACCTCGACGTGCCCGACGGGGTGACGCTGCTCGTCGAGTCCGACGCCGGCAGCGGCACGAAGCTCGGCGGCGAGTTCGAGCACCTCCGCGCTGTACTCGACCGGGCCGACCGGGATCTCGAGGTCTGTCTGGACACGGCCCACGCGTTCTCCGCCGGTTACGACCTCTCGACGCCCGCGGCTGTCGACGAGACGCTCACCGAGTTCGACGACGTCGTCGGGTTCGAGAACCTCGCCTGCGTCCACCTCAACGACTCTAAACACGCCTGTGGCACGAACAAGGATGAGCACGCCCACGTCGGCGAGGGGGAGATCGGCGAGGACGGAATGTGTGCGTTCGTCAACCACGAGGCGATCCGCGACGTCCCGCTCGTTCTCGAAACGCCCACGGAGGACGGCAAGGGTTTCGCCTGGAACGTCGAGCGAGTGAAGGAGCTGCGGACGTAGGAAGATGAACTAGTCGGGCGATCGGCTGGCAAGGGATGGACGTCGTACGGTCGTGCGTGAGCCACCCGATCCGTGACAGCCTGGCGGTGAGCCGAGCACGGCGAACCCCCGAGAGGGCACTCTTCGGGGAGTACAGAGCCACGCGCGACTCTATCACCCCCGGCGTGAAACCTTTACTCCGGGGCATCCGAAGGGGTGGTATGGATCTAGATCTTGACGGCAACGTGGCGTTGATCACCGGGAGTGCGACCGGGCTGGGCCACGCCTGTGCGGAGGCGTTCTCGAAACAGGGGGCAAACGTTGCCCTGATGAGTCCGAATCTGGACGACCTGGCGTACGCGAGCGACAGGCTGTTCGCGATCGGCGACGGGGAGATATTCGGTCTGGACGCGGACGTCAGGCAGCCCGAGCAGGTCGCCGCGTTCGTCGACGAAACCGTCGAACAGTACGGTCGGATCGACCACCTCGTGACCGGCCCCCGGCCGCTCGAACCCGAGCGGTTCCTGGAGGTGTCCGACCAGGACTGGTTCCGGGGGTTCGACCGGCTGTTCATGAGCGTCGTCTGGACGATGCGCGAGAGCTACGGCTGGCTCGAGTCCTCCGACTACGGCACGGTCGTCAACGTGACGAACCCGGTGATTCGGGCGTTCGGCGAGGAGTTCTCCGTCGCGAACTCCTTCGGGCGGGCAATCGAGGGGATCACGCGGACGCAGGCGGACGCGTTCGCGCCCGACATCCGCGTTAACGCGGTGGTTCCCGGTCCACACGAGACCGAGGACATGGAGGGGTTTCTCACCGAACTTGTCGGGAACGGCGTCTACGACGACCCCGACGCGGCATGGGAGGCCGCCATGAGCGGCTCCCCGTACGCGTCGCCCGGCGACCCGCTCGCTCTCGGAAAGCTGGTGGCGTTTCTTTCGAGCGAACACGCGGGGTTCGTCAACGGCGCGACGGTGCCAGTTGACGGCGGAGGAAGCTCTCGATGATGTGGATCCCCTCGTTGGTCAGGATGCTCTCCGGGTGAAACTGGACGCCGACGTGGGGGTCGTGCTCGTGCCGAACCGCCATCACGACGTTCTCCTCGTCGTCGGTGTAGGCCGTCTCGGTCAGCACCCCGGGCAGGCCGTCGCGTTCGACCGCCAGCGAGTGGTACCGGCCGACGTCGAACTGGCCCGGGAGCCCCTCGAAGATACCCCGGCCATCGTGTGAGATCGTCGACGGCTTCCCGTGTACGACAGACTCGGCGTGGCCGACCGGCACGCCGTGTGCCGCACACAGCGCCTGGTGACCGAGACAGACGCCGAGCGTCGGGTACGTCCGCTCGGCGAACAGCGGGATCGAGATCCCGGCCTCGGCCGGCGTTCCCGGACCGGGCGAGACGACAATCGCGTCCGGATCGAGGTCGTCGACCCCGTCGAGGGTGATCTCGTCGTTCCGGGCAACCACCACCTCGCCGTCGTCGATCTCCGGCAGCCACGCGTCGGTCGTGACGACCTCGCCGACGTACTGGACGAGGTTGTACGCAAAGGAGTCGTAGTTGTCGATGACGAGAACCTTCATTGCTGGACCTGGAGGTCGCCGCGTCCCCCGAGCGCGCGGTCGACGGCATCGACCAGCGCCCGGCCCTTGTCGAGCGTTTCGGCGTACTCCCGTTCGGGCACCGAGTCGTGGACGATGCCGGCCCCGACCCGGAGGAAGTACTCTTCGTCGTGACGGACGAGTGTCCGGATGATGATGTTCAGTGTCGCCCGCTCGTCGAACCCGAACATCCCGATCGAGCCGGTGTACGGCCCGCGTCGCGTCGCTTCGACCTCGTCGATGATCTCCATCGTCCGCGGCTTCGGGGCGCCCGTGATCGTCCCGCCGGGGAACACCGCCGCGATCGCGTCCGCGAGGTCGTGCTTCGGGAGCAGTTGCCCCTCAACGAGCGAAACGAGGTGCATCACCTCCGAGTAGCGGTCCACCCGCCTGTACTCCGTCACGTCAACGCTGCCGAACGCGCTCACCTTCCCGAGGTCGTTGCGCTCGAGGTCGACCAGCATCGCGTGCTCGGCGCGCTCCTTCTCGTCGGAGAGCAGGTCCTCCTCGAGGCGTGCGTCCTCGGCCTCGGTCGCCCCCCTTGGCCGCGTCCCCGCGATCGGTTCCGTGATCAGCTCGTCGCCGTCGCGCTTGAGCAACAGCTCCGGGCTCGCGCTGACGAGGTCGACGCCCGGGAATTCGAGCAGCGCGGAGTATGGTGCGGGGTTGACCTCCCGGAGCGCGTCGAAGGCGGCGACCGGGTGGACCGCGGCAGGCGCGCGGAGGCGCTGTGAGATGTTGGCCTGGAACGTGTCGCCGTCGCGGATGTACTGCTTGACGCGCCTCACGCGGTCGGCGAACTCCTCCCGGGTGCAGTCGCTCTCGAACTGAGCTGTCCGACCGGGTGTGTTCCCCGTGCCGGCATCGACACCCGCCGCGACGTCCTCGCTCGCGGTCACGGGGTCGTCGACAGCCGGATCGCCGTCGAGCGCACGGCGTGCGAGCCCGAGCGCCTGCTCGCGTCCCCGGTGGTAGGCCTGCCGCAGGGCTTCGTCGTCGGTCGGGCTCGGGAGCCGCGGACACGAGGTGATCCGAAGGGTGACCCGCTCGCCGCGGGATTCCTCCCAGGCAGCGATCGTCCCGTATTTCGCCGCCTGGAGGCGGGGCAGTGGGCGATCGCGAACGGCGCTCTCGGGCAGCTCCTCGAGTTCGCGGGCGATGTCGTACGAGAGCCAACCGATCGCGCCACAGGGGTACGGCACGTCACAGTCCCCGCGATCCAGCGTTTCGTCGGCCAGAAACGACTGGAGCGCATCCAGGGACGGCGTTTCGTCCGGGATCACTTCGAGCACATCCGTCGGGTCGACGGCGAAATACCCCCAGCCCGACTGGCCGCCGGTCGTGGCGAGATACGCGCCGGCGGCCTCCCCGCGGGCTCGCCTGTACGCGAGATACGGATCGTCGACTGTGGTCCGAACCTCCACGGGCACGCGGGCGCCTGCTGGGGCGTCCCGGGCGACAGCCAGGAACTCATCGGCACCGGTAACGACCTGGGGCTCCATATATACGGACAGTGACAGAGAACCTAACCGTTTTTCGGTTTCTGACACTGATCTGTACAGACACCTCCCGGTGGTCGACTGGATTGCTGGACAGACTCACAGCTTTCGGCCCCGCCGCGGACCGTGCCAAGACTAAAAAGAGTGTTTGATCTTCGGACAGTTTTTTCTCGGGAGACGTCCTAGTATCGACGGAGAATCCATGCACCGATCGGACGATTTCCCGGCGATAGCCGGCCTCTTCTGTGCCGGTATGCTGGTCCCTGTTTTCATCACGCTGCTGGTACAAGACACGGTCTCGCTGTATCTCACGGGGCGCCAGTTCAGCTACGTGGCCGCGGCGTCGTTCGGCCTGGTCGCGTGGGCCCTCCTGGCGGTGATCGGGCTCGACCGCCGGAACTTCGTTTTCGCGTCGGTCGTAATCCCGTGGATAGTACTGTTCTCTGTCGTTCCCGCTGCTGCCATTGCGACACAACTCGAAGCCCTCGAGTATCTCTTCTGGGAGACCGAGGACCTGGGAGCGTACGCAGCGTCATTCATGGGTGCCGGGCTCGTTGCTGTCGCGGCCGACCGGGGGATAGAACGGCTCGAAACGGAGTACGACTGGGCTCCCGCGTCGCAAAGCGTTGCGGTCGGGGCTCTCGTCCTCGTCGTGTTCGCCGCCGTTGTCGGGGGTAGCGTTCTGTACGTCACGGCGACCGCCGCGTCAGTGTCGGACGTGGAGCCGGGCGTCGTCGGCTACAGTGTCTCCGGAGACGCCAGCCTGAACGTGACCGTCGACGGCGAACCGACGGAGCTGCGTCTCAGGACCGTGACGCCCGACGGCACCACGTATACGGAACGGATCTCGTACGCCGCGATGACGGACGGGACTGCGACGGTCCCGGTGGCGTTCGAACGGCTCGGTCCGCAGGAGCAGGACCCGCAGGCTGGCACGTACGAGTTCGAGTTACAGAGCCTGGCGGGACTGACAGTCGGCGAGGCGACCTACACGGTCGAAACCCCGCCGCCGTCGGTTCTGGCCGTCGAGACGGCACCCCGGCACGCCGAACTCGCCCTCGAACCGCAGCCTGATACGTCGGTGTCCCGGTCCGAATCCGACGACGAGGCGTGGATTGGTGTCGTCTTCGCGCATCAGGGAAACGTCGCGGACACGTTCGACATTCGCGTGCTGGCCGGGGACGAGGAGGTTGTCGATCAGTCTCTCTTCGTCGAACCGGGGCGACGCGGGGGGAGTGTCTTCGGTCTCGGCGACAACGCGGTCGAGCGGATCCGCAACCGGGCAGACGGGACGGCCACAGTCGAAGTGAGCTACGGGGACCAGCGGGTGACAGCAGAGGTCAGACTACCGGAAGCAGACGCTCCGTGACAGAGAGCGGCAGTTCGTGCGGGTCGCCGCAACGACGCCGACGACGCGCCGTTACTCCTCGTCGGCCGCTTTCCTGGCGTTCAGCTTCGCCTGTTCGCGGGCGCTCGGGTTGACCGACGGCTTGAACGGCACCTCCGACACTTTCGCGTACACCGGCTCGCCGGGCTCCTCGGCGTACTTGTCGGGTAGGTGGACCTGGAACTCGATGTCGGTGTCCGTGTCGTAGACGCTGTCATCGAGTGACACGTCAAGCGGTTCGAGTTTCTCCGCGGGGACGTGTGCGAGCGCGAGGTTGGTCTCCAGCTCGGGGTTCCACCACGGCGAGGTGACGTAGCCACACTCCTCGCCGGTCTCGGGGTCGGAGACGAGATAGAAGTCGGAGGCGTAGTCCCGGATCGGCTCGCCGGCCATCTTGAGCCCGACCATCTTGAGGTTGAACGGGTACTCGCCGTTCTGGATGAGCTCCTTCTGGCGCTCGAGTTCCTCCTTGCCGATGTAGTCGGCGCTCTTGTCGTCGGGCACCTGGTAGCCGAGATTCACCTGGAACGGGGAGGTCTCGTGGTCCATGTCCTGGCCCCACGAGAGGATCCCCGCCGCGATGCGGCGGTGGTGGGAGGGGGCGATCACGTCACCGCCGTGGTCCCTGACACTCTCCATGACCGGGTTCCAGACCGCCTCGGCGTTCTCCATCGAGTCTTTGACGTAGATCTCGAATCCCTTCTCGCCGGAGAAGCCGGTCTGGCTGACCAGTACCGGGCAGCCGTTTACCTCGGTCTCCATCAGGCCGTAGTAGGGGATGGTATTGACCTCGGGGCCGACGACCTCCTCCATGACGTCTACCGATTTGGGGCCCTGAATCTGCATCGGGGAGACGTCGATCTCGTCGATCTCGACGTCGAAGTTCTTCTCGACGTTGACCCCCTGGAGCCACAGCATGAGCGTCGAGTCCGAGATCGAGAACCAGAACTCGTCCTCCTCGGGACGGAGCAAGACGGGATCGTTCAGTACGCCGCCGCTCTCGTTACAGAGGATGACGTACTTGCCTTTCATCACGTCGATCTCCGTCGCGTCCCGCGTGATGACGTAGTTCGTGAGCGCCTCGGCGTCCGGGCCTTTGACGCGGATCTGGCGCTCGACCGCCACGTTCCAGAGCGTGACGTGGTTCACCAGCAGGTCGTACTCGGCCATTGCACCGCCGTCCTCGGGTTCGATCATCCCTCTCGGGTGGTAGATCCGGTTGTACACCGTCGCGCGCCAGCAGCCCTCCTCGACTGAGAGGTGCCAGAACGGTGACTTCCGCACGCGCGTCGAGATCAGCAACTGAATATCCGCATCGCCGGTCTGACGAAGGTTCCGTGGCAGTACGCGGTCCGACTGGTCCACACCTGGGTGGTTTGGATGGTTGTGTTCTGCGTGGTTGTCTGACATCGTGTAGGCTGAGAACCCCGGTCGATATAAAAGACCCTCGTTTCGTTCGCGCAGTTGAAACGTTGTACCAGCGGAAACCGACGGCAGGACAGTTCTCACGCCCGGTTTGCGTTTTGCTGCGGCCGCGACGGCGGCGCTCGTCAGGGCCGGCCCGAGCAACACTCATACGGTCGTGCGTGACTCTTTACCGCTATAGAATCGCGCATTGGGCGTTTCAGCCCGCGAAACCGCCGATATTGAGTCCCGGTGCTGAAAATAATCACGCACGACCGTATCATACGGTCGTGTTGGCAGGCGCTCCACCACCTATAAGTTAGGAGATACGTTGTGTTGTCCGGCGGGTCACCCACAGCGACGAACTAGGCTTCGAGACGCCCGGTTCGCCACGCCTCCGTATCCGGGACCTGGTTGAACGTGTAGATGTGGAGCCCCCGGATGTTGTAGTGCGGGTCGTCAGTGTACGGGGCCAGCCCGTCGATGAGGTCGTCCGGTTCGTACTTGCCGCGGGAGCCGATGAACTCGCGGAGGAAGCCGAGAATCCCCGTTGTTTTCTGCAGGAAGCGAACAGAGTCACCGACCCCGACTTTCCGGGAGATACCGATCAGCCGCTGGTATTTCATCACGCCCGGGATCCCGACGTCGACGGGCAGGTCGATCCCCCGCTCGTCGCGGATCAGGTCGATCCAGTCGACGATCGCCTCCGGGTCGTAGCAGATCTGTGTCGCGATGTACGTCGCGTACGGCGCTTTCTGCTCCATCGACTCGGCGAGCTCTTCGTTGTCGAGGAACTGGTGACCCTCCGGGTAGCCGGTGATCCCGATATCGTCGAACTCGTGGCCGAGGTCGTCCAGGGACGTCAGCAGCTGGTAGGCCGAGTCGAACTCGCCGACCGGCTCCTCGCGGTCGCCGCCGGGAACGAACATGGCCGTCACGCCGGCCGCGTCGAGCCGGTTGGCGATCTCGTCGAGGTGATCCTCGCTCTCGACGTATCTCGCGGCGATGTGAGGGATGACCTCGTACCCGTCTTCCGCCAGGTTCTCCGCCCACGTGACCGTGTCTTCCAGGCCCAGTGAGGGCGACGCCGTGATCGTGATCGTGGCGTCGTCGGGCAGATGACTCACCTGTTTCTCGATACTGTCGAACGGCATCAACTCGAACCGCGGATCGGCTAAGAGCTCTGTTTTTGCACGATTTGTTAACATCTGGTTCTATCTATGTGACAGCGAGATTAATGTCTTTCCTATACTGTCGAGCGTGACGCGGGACGGCCCCGGTAGCGACACTATCCAGGAGTTCGAGTCCGTACGTATCAGATTTCTTTTCGGTTGTGGAGTGGACGATAAACGGGAACAGACCGAGCAATTGAACACCCGCCGAGCGATACCCCGTGCTGAGAAGCATGACGGACAACACCACCACGCGGCACAGCCCGGACAGAGGGAAAGCGCCATGACAACCGTTCTCGACGGCAACGCAGTCGGCGACCGGATCCGGGACGAGCTCGGCGAGTGTATCGAGACGCTGTCGGACGCGGGCGTCACGCCGGGGCTCGCGACGGTGCTGATGAGCGAGGATCCGGCCAGCGAGACGTACGTATCGATGAAACAGCAGGCCTGTGAGGAGATCGGGATCGACGGGATCCACCGCGAGCTCGACCCGGCGGCCCCCGCCGAGGAACTGTTCGAGGTGATCGACGAGATGAACACCGACCCTGCGGTCCACGGCTACCTCGTCCAGATGCCCGTCCCGGATCACGTCGACAAGCGGCGTGTGCTCCGGAGCGTCGACCCGGTCAAGGACGTCGACGGGTTCCACCCCGAGAACGTCGGCCGGCTCGTCGCGGGCGACGCCCGGTTCAAGCCCGCCACGCCACACGGCGTCCAGAAGCTGCTCGAGGCGGCCGGCGTCGACACCGAGGGCAAAGACGCAGTCGTAGTCGGCCGCTCGGACATCGTCGGCAAGCCGATGGTGAACCTCCTGATCCAGAAGGCGCCGGGCGGCAACGCGACCACGACGGTCTGTCACTCCCGGACCGACGACCTCGCGGCGAAAACCCGCCGGGCCGACATCGTCGTCGCTGCCGCCGGGCAGCCGGAGATGATCGACGGGTCGATGCTCTCGGAAGGCGCGACCGTGATCGACGTCGGCGTGAACCGCATCGAGGCCGACACCGAGAAGGGCTACGAGCTCGTCGGCGACGTCGAGTTCGAGAGCGCCGAGGAGAAAGCCGACGTGATTACGCCCGTCCCCGGCGGCGTCGGCCCGATGACGATCACGATGTTGCTGTACAACGCGGTCAAAGCCGCGAGCATCCAGGAGGACGTCCCCGTCGACCTGCCCTGACGGCTCGCTTCGCTCGCCGTTCGACCGCACGTTGTCTCTCATTCGTCGGTCCGGAGATCACAGACGTCCATCATCTTCCGAACTGGCGTAACGTCGAAGTCACTGTCACCGACGACGAGAACGTCACGCGCATACATCGCGTATACAGAACAGCAGTCGTTTCGCCGGGAATCGAAGCCACGGTGAGCGCAATTTAAGAGGGCGGCGGTGCAGGCTCCGGTCATGACTCACCTCGTAAACAACCGCGCGGAGCTGGCGACCACTTCGTCCCGCGCGCTCGCGCTGGACTGTATCGAGTCGGGCATCGAGGCCGCCCATCCCGAGCAGGTGGTGCGCTCCTCGGTGTCGCTTTCGGGAAACCGACTGACCGTCGCCGACGCGACCTACGACCTCTCGGCGTACGAGGAACTGCTTCTCGTGGGCGGCGGGAAGGCCACCGGCACCGTCGCGTCCGTCCTGGCCGACCTTCTGGGCGACCGGCTGACCGGCGGCGCCATCGTCACGACCGAGTCCGTCGACGTCCCACGGATCGAGAGCTTCGAGGGCGGCCATCCAGTGCCAAACGAGGAGGGGGTCGCGGGCGCCCGCCGCGTGCTCGAACTGGCCGGGGGAGCGGGCGAGAAAACGCTCGTGCTTGCGGCGATCACCGGCGGCGGGAGCGCGCTGATGACAGCACCCGCGGACGGAGTCGGACTCGACGACGTCCAGGCGGTGACCGACGCGATGCTCGACGCCGGGATGGAGATACACGACATCAACGCGGTCCGCAAACACGTCTCGGCGATCAAGGGCGGCCAGCTCGCCCGGACCGCCGACCCGGCGACGGTCGTCACGCTCGCCTTCAGCGACGTCGTCGGCAACGATCTGAGCGTTATCGCGAGCGGGCCGACCGCGCCCGACGACTCCACCTACGGCGACGCGATCGACGCGCTCGACCGCGGCGGCGTCGAGGCACCCGACCCGGTGCGTTCCCGCCTCGAAGCCGGGGCTGCCGGTGACCTGCCGGAGACGCCCGACGCGAGCGACCCGGCCGTCGACTCGGTCCGGACACACGTCCTCGCGGACGGCATGACCGCGATCCGCGCCGCGAGGGACGTCGCCGCAGACGCGGGCTACGACCCGCTCGTGCTCTCCTCGCGGCTCCGCGGCGAAGCCCGGGAGGCCGCCAAGATCCACGCCGGTGTCGCCGAGGAGTGTCACGCCACCGGCACGCCGCTCGCGCCGCCGGCCGTCCTCCTCTCGGGCGGCGAGCTGACCGTGACGGTAAGGGGCAACGGGTCGGGCGGCCCGAGCACCGAGTTCGCGCTCGCGAGCGCGCTCGAACTCGACGAGCCGGGGACGACAGTGGCAGCGGT
>PXQK01000166.1 GCA_003022085.1 Halobacteriales archaeon QH_10_65_19
AGGACAGCGACAACTTCGTCTCGGGGCTGATCTTCACTGCGATCCCCGAGACGCTGATCATTATCGCGTTCGTCAGCCTGTTCCTGGTGCTGTAACGCCTCACTGAGATTTATGACACTCGACACAGTCGCCGAGGACATCAGAGAGCAGGCCCGCGCGCGTGCGGAGGAAATACACAAGGAGGCCGACGCGGAGGCCCAGGAGCTGCTCGAAGCGGCCGAGGCCGACGCCGAGGAGATCCGCGAGGAGATACTGGGCGACGCGGACCGACAGATCGAACAGGAGCGCGAGCAGCGCCTCTCCAGTGCGAACCTCGAGGCCAAGCAGGAACGGCTGGAAGCTCGTCGCGACGTCCTCGGGTCAGTTCGGACGGCTGTCGAGGAGGAGATCGCCACCCTCGAGGGTGACGAGCGCGAGGAACTGACCCGTGCCCTCCTGGACGCCGCGGCCACCGAGATCGACTCCAAGGAGGGCGTCGAGGTGTACGGCCAGGCCGGCGATCAGGCGCTGATCGAGGAGATCCTCGACGACTACGACGGCTTCGAGTACGCCGGCGAGTACGACTGCCTGGGCGGCGTCGTCGTCGAGAGCGGGGAGTCCCGCGTCAGGATCAAGAACACGTTCGACTCGATTCTCGAGGAGGTCTGGGAGGACAACCTGCGCGAGATCAGCGACAGACTGTTCGAGCAATGAGCACGAGTGGCAGCTCCAACCCGGAGTACGTCAACTCCCGCGTCCGGTCCCGCCGGGCCGCGCTGTTCGACGAGGAGGACTACCGGAAGCTGGTCCGGATGGGGACCGGCGAGATCGCCCGCTACATGGAAGAGACCGAGTACGAGACAGAGATCAACGCGCTCGGAGCCCGCCACAGCGGCGTCGACCTCATCGAGTACGCCCTCAACCAGAACCTGGCCAAACACTTCCACGACCTGCTGAGCTGGGCGGACGGCCGGCTGTACACCCAGATCGCCAACTACCTCCGGAAGTTCGACGCCTGGAACGCCAAGACGGCGATGCGGGGCATCTACTCGGGCGCCAGCAGCGAGGACATACAGACCGACTACATCCGGGCCGGCGAGTTCAGCGAGAGTCTGCTCGACCAGCTCGCCGCGGCCGGGAGCGTCGGCGAGGCCGTCGAGCTGCTGGAGGGCACCATCTTCGAGGAGGGCCTCGACGAGGCCTACACGGAGTTCGAGGAACAGGACGTGCTGGTGCCCCTGGAGAACGCGATCGATAAGACGTTCTACGAGCACCTGCTGGACGGGCTCGGGGAGGCGACGGTCGATCGGAACTCGCCACAAGGGCTGTACCTGGAGGTGCTCCAGGCGGAGATCGACTTCGCGAACATCCGGAACGCACTCCGGCTGTCCCGGACCGGGACGGATCTCGATCCCGACGAGTACTTCATCGAGGGCGGCAAGCTGTTCGAGCGGGGCGAGCTCCGGCGGCTGGTCGGGAACTTCGACGAGCTCATCGAGCGGATCCGCGAGAGCACGTACGGCGACGAGCTCGAGGACGCACTCGCCGAGCTCGAGGCGGCCGAGAGCCTCATCCAGTTCGAGCAGGCACTCGACGCCGCGCTGCTTGAGTACTCCGACACGCTGTCGTACACCTACCCGGTGTCGATCTGCTCGGCGATCTCGTACATCCTCGCGAAGGAACGAGAGATCGAGAACATCCGGGCGATCGCCCGTGGCCGGGAGGTCGGCCTCTCCGTCGAGGAGATCGAGGAGGAGTTGGTGGTCACATGAGCGCGCGTGGCAGCCAGGAGATCGCCGTCGTCGGCAGCCCCGAGTTCACGACGGGCTTCCGGCTTGCTGGCGTCCGGAAGTTCCACGACGTGCCCGACGACGAGAAGGCCGACCGACTCGACGAGGCCGTCGAGGAGACGCTCGCTGACGACGAGATCGGGATCATCGTGATGCACAACGACGACATCGACCACCTCTCGCGCGACGTTCGTTCCGAGGTCGAGACGAGCGTCGAGCCAGTCGTGGTCACACTCGGGGGCGGCGCCGGCAGCGGCAACCTGCGCGAACAGATCAAACGAGCAATCGGTATCGACCTACTGGACGACTCATGAGTCAAGCAACAGAATCTGACGTCCGAGAGGACGGCATCATCGACAGTGTAAGCGGCCCCGTCGTGACGGCGGTCGACCTCGACGCGCGGATGAACGACGTCGTGTACGTCGGTCACGAGGGGCTGATGGGTGAAGTGATCGAGATCGAAGGGAACGTTACCACGATCCAGGTGTACGAGGAGACCTCCGGCGTCTCGCCGGGCGAACCGGTCGAGTCGACGGGCGCGCCCCTGTCGGTCGACCTGGGGCCCGGTGTCCTGGACACAATCTACGACGGCGTCCAGCGGCCGCTGGACGTGCTCGAGACCAAGATGGGGGGGGCCTTCCTCGACCGCGGCGTCGACGCGCCGGGGATCGACCTCGATCGGACCTGGGAGTTCACCCCCGAGGTCTCCGAAGGCGACGAGGTGGCGCCCAGCGACATCATCGGAACCGTGCCCGAGACAGAGAGCATCGACCACAAGGTGATGGTCCCGCCCGACTCCGAGGGCGGCGAAGTCGTCGCCGTCGAGAGCGGGAACCTGACCGTCGAGGAGACGGTGGTCGAACTCGACACCGGCGAGGAGATCGCGATGCACCAGGAGTGGCCGGTCCGCGAGAAGCGTCCGGCCGAGAACAAGCAGACGCCGACCATCCCGCTGGTCAGCGGGCAGCGGATCCTCGACGGCCTGTTCCCCATCGCGAAGGGCGGCACCGCGGCGATCCCCGGACCCTTCGGCTCGGGGAAGTGCGTGACACCGGATACACCGGTGTTGCTCGCGAGCGGCGAGACAGTCCCGATCGAGACGTTGTTCGAACAGGCTGCCAACGAGAGGACGATCGAGGCGGACGGAGAGGCTCTGATCGAGGCCGAGATCGACGTACTGACGTTCGATACGGACGCACATGAGATCCGTGAAACCTCGACATCGCAGGTGTACAGGGGCTCGACTGATCGACTCGTTCGGATCCGAACGGCGAGCGGTCGAGAACTCGAAGTGACACCCGCCCACAAGCTGTTCCGGATGGGTGGTGATCTCTCTGTCGAGGAGACGCCGGCTGCGACCCTCACCGAAGGCGACTCCCTGGTCATGCCACGACGGATCGACATTGACCCGGAACCGACGGACATCGATCCCTACAGCCTTCTTCCGGAGTATCGAGCAGTTGACGAGGACGCAGTCAGTGAGATTCGGGACGCGATCGAGGACGCAGAGGCGTCGTACGCCGATCTCGCTGCCGGGTGTGAGCTACCGTACCCGTATCACACGGTTCGAAACTACGCAGCCGGGCCAAACAGTCCGACGCTCCGATTCCTCGATGCGGTGTCGACGTTCCTCGACACTGATCGTCCGGCTGTGACTCGCGTCAAACCCGGGAGTAACGGCAAACCGGTGACGATCCCCGAGCAGGTCGACGAGTCGATGGCGGAGTTTCTCGGACTCGTACTTAGCGACGGGATGATCACCGAGAAGACTGTGCGGTTTCACAACACCGACCCGACTCTCCGAGAGCGATTTGCTACCCTCGCAGATCAGTTGTTCGACGTCGGTGTTACCGAGACTGTCCAGAATACGGTCGAAACTGTCGAGATACACAGCACTATCGTCGCCTCGTTACTCTCCGAACTGGGCGTCCCGGAGACGCAAAAATCGCTCTCTGCGGTGGTTCCGACCCCGGTTCTCTCGGGCCCGGACGAGGTAGCCAGGTCGTTCCTTCGTGGCTATTATCTCGGTGGTGGCTCGATCAGTGGAGCCACTGTCGAAATTGCGACATCGAGCTCCGAGATGGTGTCCGGGCTTGCGTACCTACTCTCGCGGCTCGGCATCCTGTTCCGGATCGACCGCAGAACTGATAGGTCGACCCGTGTCACCGTCACTGGCGCTGACGACCAACGTCGATACAGTTCCGGTCGGAGCGGAAACGATGTCGGCGATCGCAGAGGCGGCACGGTACACGGAGTTTACCGACGCTGGTATCGAGACGCACAACTACACTGGACTCGGTCAGCAACCGAGCAGGGACGCGTTCGGGGCGATCGAGTCAGTGATTGCCGACGGAGGCAGGGCGGTCACGGAGCGCGTCTCGGCCGTCACCGAAATGCTCGAAGACGTCTTTTTTGATCCGATCGTCGAGGTCGAGAGGATCGAGACGGAGCAGACGGTATACGACGTGACCGTTCCGGGTACGCAGAACTTCGTCGGCGGGACGGTTCCGTCCGTGCTACACAATACGGTAGCCCAGCAGAGCCTCGCGAAGTTCGCCGACGCCGACATCGTCGTCTACATCGGCTGTGGCGAGCGGGGCAACGAGATGACCGAAGTCATCGACGACTTCCCGGAGCTGCCGGATCCCCAGACCGGCAACCCGCTGATGGCCCGGACCTGTCTTATCGCCAACACCTCGAACATGCCCGTCGCGGCCCGCGAGTCCTGCATCTACACCGGGATCACCATCGCGGAGTACTACCGCGACATGGGGTACGAC
>PXQK01000167.1 GCA_003022085.1 Halobacteriales archaeon QH_10_65_19
CACGGCTCCACGCATTATTGGGGAAAAATCGGTTGACGGAGTAAGACACCTGCGACGGATCGAACATACCGCGACGAGCGAAGCGAGTCGCGGTTTCATCCGCGAGCGAACGGAGTGAGCGAGCGGCCTTTTTCACCCACGTTTTTCGAGGAGCGGTTCCCGCAGCGAGCGACTAACGGGAGCGAGCGAGGAAACCCGACGAAGAAAAAGGTGGTCTCAGAAGATGTTTGCCTGCTGGTAGACAGATATGCCCTCGTCGGTCATCTCGTAGGGTTTCTTCTCGCGGGAGTGGTTGGCGTTGCGGATCTTCTGGATCTCGACGGCGAGGCGGGTCTCCTGGGTTTCGCCGCGGACGTACTGGAGGACGAACACGGCGTCGGTGAGGTACTCGATGATGCCGTGGCGGGAGGCGTAGGAGTTGGACTCGCTGGCCTCGCTCGTGAGGAAGGTGGTGACGCCGGCCTTCTTCAGCGCCCGGGTGAAGTCGAACACCTCGGTGCGTCGCTGGGCCTGGTCGTCGTACATCATCTCCAGCAGCGACACCGAGTCGAGGACCAGCCGGTCGGCATCGGAGTCCCTGATCAGTCTGGGCAGCTCCGTCCGGATGTTGTCGAGGCTGTTGGCCATCTCGACGGGGTCGAGATCGACGACCGCCAGCATCCCCTCGCTCTCGTAGCGCTCGAACTCCCAGCCGCGCTCCTCTGCTGTGCCAACGATCGCCTCACGGCTCTGTTCCAGCGTAATAAACACCGCGTTCTCACCGTTCCTGAGCCCGTGGTCGAGAAACTGGAGCCCGAAGGTAGTCTTCCCCGTGCCGGGACCGCCGATGCCGACCATCAGGTGGCGCTCCGGGACACCCCCCTGGATCATGTTGTCGAGTCCCTCGATCCCGAGATCGATGCGCGGGAGCTCCGACTCGAGCCCCCCTTCCTCGAACTCCGCGTCGCCGCCGGCATCCTCGAAGGCGCTCGCAAACCCCTCGTCGTCGAACAGCTCACCGTCGTCGGCCGCGTCGGTTTCGCCGAACGCACCACTCGCTTCGCTTTCCCCGAGCGAACCACTGTTCGCACTCCGCACTCCCGCCGAAGGCGTCTCCCCCGCTCGCTTCGAAAGCGTCGAACTCGTCCTCGCTGGACTCGCTAGCGTCAGTTCCCGGGGCGTCCGGTTGGGAGTCCTCCTCGTCCCGAAATGCACTCTCGAACCAGTCGTCCCCGCCGGACGTGCCCTCGTCACTCATCCGGATACACCAGATACTGCTCTACTGGAGGATTGTCCCGCTCAGGTATAAATACTGGGAGGCGAGACGGGTCGGAGTACCGGCGGTGATCGTCACGGAACCGCCGGCCGGGAACACGGGGTTTTGGGGGAGCCAGCGTTTCGTCCTCATACGGTCGTGTGTGACTCTGTATACTCACGCACGACCGTATCAGCGGAGAACAGTGGATCGGCTTGGTCTCTAGATAGACTTATATTTGCGGGGAATCGGACATCACATGTGTCCCCAGGGAGCGACACCGCCACGGTGATGGTGGTCGACGACGAGCAGGAAGTCGCCGACGTGTACGCACTGCGTCTCCGGAACGAGTACGAAACCCGGGTCGCCTACGGCGGCGAAGACGCCTTGGAGACGATCGACGAGGACGTCGACGTGCTCCTGCTCGACCGGCGCATGCCGGACCTCTCGGGCGACGACGTGCTCGAACGGATCGAAGAGACGGAGTACGACTGCCGGGTCCTCATGCTCACGGCGGTCGATCCGGGGCTGGACATCACCGACATGCCGTTCGACGACTACCTCTGTAAGCCCGTCGAGAAGGACGACCTCGTCGAGGCGATCGACCAGCAGCTCGAGATTCAGCGCTACGACGAGCGGCTCTCCGAATACCTCGAAGTCACCTCGAAGCTGGCGCT
This sequence comes from Halobacteriales archaeon QH_10_65_19, assembly GCA_003022085.1. The sequence goes on from PXQK01000167.1 coordinate 1,912, forward strand.
GCTGGAGTCCGAGCTGTCCGCACAGGAGGTGGAGGCAAACGGTGAGGTTGCGTCACTACGCAAGCGGGCCGCCGAACTCAGAGAGAAAATCGCGGACGAGTTCGACGAGTTCGACGAGATCGAGGCCACGTTCCGGGAGATCGGTCGACACCCCGGCTAGGGCGCGCGCTCTTTTGCCACCTGTTGCGTGCGGAGGAAAGCCAGCGGCTTCACTCGGAGGCCAAGCGGTCACGTCGCTGCCTGTTCGCCGCGGAGCGTCGCCCGGATCTCGGGGATCTGCTCGGGGTTCGCCATGACGGCGACGGAGTCGCCGGCCTCGATCGCGGTCTGGGGCAGCGGGATCGTCATCGACTCGTCCGCGCGGCCGTGGGCGTAGATGCGCGCCTCACCCGGCAGGTCCACCTCGATAACGCGGGTGCCGATCACCGGCGACCCGTCCGGGATCTCGACACTCGCGACCGAGAGCCCCTTGGTGATGTCGGCGATGACGTTGAAGTCACCGCCCAGCAGCGCGGTTTTCGCGCCCGCCGCGCCGAGCCGTTCGGGGTAGATCACTTCGTCGACGTCGCCAGTGTACTTCTCGTAGAGGTCGCCGCTGAACTCCTCGTCGACCCGCAGCACTGTCCGGCAGCCGTGTGCCTCCCCGACAACACAGGCCGAGAAGTTGGCGTTGATGTCGCTGGTGAGCCCTGCGATGGCGTCGGTGTCCTCGAGCCCTGCCTGGTCGAGCACCTGCTCGTCCGAGCCGTCCCCCTCGATCACGGCGAAATCCTCGTTTTTTGCACGATCGGCCCGTTCCCTGTCACGCTCGATGACAACGACCTCGTGACCCTCGTCCCAGAGCGTTCGGGCGGTCCGCATCCCTACGCGACCGAAGCCGACGATGACGAACTTCATGTAGGACACCTACGCCGGCCTGCATAAAAACACTACCCCCGCGGCGAGTCGATACGCGTTTACCTATCGGTACCACAGACACAACCGATGAAGGTGACGTTTCTCGGGACGAGCGGGGCGATCCCCACAACGGAGCGCAACCCCAGCGCGCTGCTGATCGCCCGGGAGGACGAGCGGCTACTGTTCGACTGCGGCGAGGGAACCCAGCGCCAGATGATGCGCTACGGCACGGGATTCGACGTCGGGCACGTCTTCGTCACCCACCTCCACGGCGACCACGTTCTGGGTCTCCCCGGGCTGACACAGACATGGGACTTCAACGACCGCGAGGCGCCGCTTGCGGTCCACGCGCCGTCGGGCACCCGCACGCGGATCGAATCCCTCCTGGGAGCGACCGGCGAACGCCTCTCTTACCCGGTCCGGGTCACCCAGGTCACGCCTGGCGACGTCGTGCTCGACCGCGAGGCCTACGAGGTGCGGGCGTTCGGTGTCGACCACCGGACCGAGGCCGTCGGCTACGCGCTTGTCGAGGACAAACGCAAGGGTCGATTCGACCGCAAAACTGCCGAGGAGGAGTTCGGCATCCCGCCGGGACCGAAGTACTCCCGTCTCCACGAGGGCGAGCCGGTCGAACACGACGGCCGCGTGATCCGGCCCGAGGAGGTCGTCGGTCCGCCTCGCCCCGGCCGCCGAGTCGTCTACACCGGCGACACCCGACCGACCGACCACACCGTGGCGGCCGCCGAGGACGCCGACCTGCTGATCCACGACGGTACGTTCGGCGAGGAGCACCGGGACCGCGCCCGCGAAACCGCACACTCGACCGCCCGCGAGGCGGCCGAAACTGCGGCCGCCGCCGGCGCCAAGCGGCTCGCGCTGACGCACATTTCGACGCGCTACACCGGCCGGAGCCACCAGCTCGAGACCGAAGCAGACGGCGCCTTCGACGGCGAGGTGTTCGTCGCCGACGACGGCATGCAGGTGACTGTTCCCTACCCGGACGCCGACAAGGAGTTCCGGATCGAACAGGCCGGGACGTAGTGCGGAGCGGTCACGCGGGATCGTCGAGGTCTATCCACTCGTCGGCCCAGCCGCCGAATTCGTTGAGCACTCTCGAGAGCGTCCGCGAGCTTGCACCAGCGTGCTTGCCTGCCTCTAACATCAGTATGAACCGTGGTATCGGTTTCGATCGACACCAGATAACAAAGTGATACCAGTTGGCAGTGACGACGTCAGCCGCTACTCCACCGCCCGGCGCGTGTAGGTCGCGAGCTCGGCGAACTGTCGGGCGGACCGGGAGTCGGGAGCGAGTCGGTGGACCGGCTGGCCGGCCCGCTGTGCACGCGCAACAGCAGTGGACTCCGGGATCCGGGTGACCGGCCCGCCGAGCGTCGAGGCAACCCGTTCGGCCCGTCCGTCAGAGGCGTCGAACCGGCCAGGATCGACACGGTTCAGGGCAACCCGGGCCAGCGGCGTGTCGATTGCCCGCGCCAGCTCCCGGGCGCGGAGCGCGTCCGCCAGCGCCGGCCGGGTCGGCTGAGTGACCAGCAGGCAGGCCTCCGCGGCGAGCAGCGGCAGACCTGCGTCGCTCCGGAGGCCCGCCGGCGAGTCGATCACCACTCGTCCGTACCGCTCCGCAACCACGTCGACTGTGTCGGTCAGCGCCGCCGGGTCGGCCGCCCGTGCGCCCGCGAGCGAGCGTCCACACGGAAGCAGGTCGACTGGTCCCTCCTCGCGCACGGCCTCGAGGGGTGTCGCCCGATCCGCGAGCACGTCGTGCAGGTCCGGACCGTGGGTCGTGGGCAGGTCTGCCATCCCGAGGTCGGCGTCGATTACGACCGCGTCCAGTTCCGCGCCGAGGTTGTACGCGACAGTTGATTTCCCGACGCCGCCTTTCCCTGCGGTGACCGCGAGGATCATGTCACCCGCTCGAGCGTCGACAGCGGGATCTGGACGGCCGCCAGCTGGTCGGCGAGCTGTCGCTGTCGCTCCCCCAGCGCCCGGAGCTGTCGCCTGTCGGCCTCCAGCCGCCCCCGGAGCTCGCGGGCTGCCTCGATTCCGCCGACTGCCGCGACTGCGCCGCGGGCCTCGTCGACGCCGGTTACGTCCGCGAGCC
>PXQK01000168.1 GCA_003022085.1 Halobacteriales archaeon QH_10_65_19
CCGTACAACACCGCGACCGGGGCACGGAGAATGTCACTTCTCCATTTCTTCGGTGCGATCGATCAGGAGTGCGGCACTTTGGACGTGGAGCTCCTCCCTGACACAGATGCTGAACATCATGCCGCCCGCAACGGTCGTCACCGCGGGTCTCGACGCGCCGGCCGGATCAGAGCCGGGGTACCAGCCCGTCGTCCGACCCGGTGACTGGCGCGTTCGCCCCGGCGAGCCACCGGTCACTGGCGTGGTACAGCACTCCGAGCGCGAGCCCCCACACGACGTGCCCGACGAACCCGGGGAACGCCAGGTTCGGGACCGGGGTCGTGAGTCCGACCAGCCGGAGCCAGGCGGGCATGATCACCCCGGCGGCAACCAGCCACAGTAGGACGGATAACCCGACGCTGACGGCAATGCGGGTCCCGGAGGTGCGGAGGTAGGTTGCGGGCACCGCCGAGAGAACAGCGGCGTAGATGAGCCCGAAGACGACGCTGTGGAACTCGTGGGCGATTATCGCGACAGGCATCGACTCGGCGCCGTAGAGCGCCCCGATCACCGGCACGTCGCCACCCAGCCCGATCATCGCGGCCGCCATGGCCACCCCCGCGACCAGCGACGCGCCGACCGCCAGCTCGATCTGTCTCGGTGCGACAGCGGGCATTGTCAGCGTGTTGCTGGTTACGGGACCGTGCTCGCCGCGGGCCCTCGGGAGGACCACCTCGACCGTGGAGCCCGACTCCCCGACGGCCGTCCGGAGCTGCCCGTCGAAGCTCTCGGTCAGGAGTCTGACGATGTTCAGGCCGAACCCGGTCGTGGGGTCGTCGTACTCCGCGATCTCTCCATCCTCGAGGAGGGCCCGCTGTGCGTCCGGGAGCCCCGGGCCCTCGTCGGTGATGCGAACGGTCACAGTATGGCCGTTCGGAATGACGGCTGCACTCACCGACGGCGTCGGACCCTGGCTGTACTCGGCGGCGTTCTCGAGGAGGTGACGGAACACCTCGCCAACCTGGGCGTTCGCCCGGGCCGCGACCGGTTCGTCGGCACCTGACAGGTCGAAAGAGACGTCCGGATAGGCCTCCTGCGCCCGGTCGACCTCTGCGGCGAGGGTCTCTCCCACGTCGACCGCCGAGAGCGACTGCTCGCCCCTGTCGGCCGTCTCGGAGAGGTACTTGATGTTGTCGACGGTCTCGATGACCGCGTCGGCCTGTTTCTCGATAACGTCGGCCGACCGGTAACGAACCCGATACCGGCGATCACGAGGCCGTACAGTGTCTCTCGCCCAGGCATGGGTGAAGTTTCTTTTACCTTCTCAAAAGTGTTGGGAGGCCTGGTGCCGATTCCACACAGCGGGACGCGCTCTGCTGGACTCTACAGGCGGGGCAGGGCGAGTTCCTCGGGGGATCCCGAGACAGTTCACAACACACCCTGTGCGCGGTCAAGCCAGGTGACAATGACGACGTGTGGCAGCGTCAGCACGGCGATCAACACGAGGTACAGCGCGACCAGGTCTGCGGTTCCGGCCAGAGAGCCCGGGACGACGAGGAACAGCCCACCCAAAAGCGCGAGCGCGCCGGCCGTCATCGGGGCCGCGTCGCGCGCAAACCGTCCGGCGACCGGTGCGACCCGCCCCCGTTCCAGCGTACGCACCGACGGCCCATCGAGGAATACTGTCCGGCTGATGTGGCGCAGGGAGTGCCAGCACGTGAAGTAGACGCCGATCGCGAGGATCGGCGGTACTGCGAAGAAAAACGCCGTGAGCAGGCCGAGTTCGCCGGCGTCAATCAGCCAGGGTCGCCGCTCGCCGGCGCGCACGTACCCCAGTCCGACTGTCGCCAGGACGAGGACACCGTAGGCGCCACCCACGAGGAGTCGAACCCGGGGCTCGAACAGCGGCGCGAGGGAGCCGGCTGCCCCCGCGTCGAACAGGCCGGTCAGCGTCGTCGCGACGAACTCGTACTCGCCCGGAAACGCGACAAGCGGGACGAGCATTGGCGCACCGCCGCGGACGAGAACGGTCAGTGCCCGCTGCCCCGGCGCCCGGATGTACGACGCGTCGACGAACTCGATCAAGGGGTACAGCTCCCCCTGTCCCCAGTGAAACCAGGTGAGCAGTATGAACCCGACGAAGGCGGCGACCGGCCGGAGGAACCAGACGAGACCGTACGCGGCGCCGAGCACGAGGTAGAGGGCGCCGACGACGGCGAGCCAGCGGACCGTCAGGCGCTCGCCGAACTGACGCGGCCCGATCAGGTGATCGACAGCCCCGTGAGGGAGGCCGAGCACGAGAACGCTCACCACCAGCGGCGCGTACTGGTAGGTCCGCGGGATGGGCCCGACCGCGAGCGAGAGGAGCCCGACGCCCCCGAGGACGGCCCACCCCGGTCTGATCGAGAACGACGACGCAACGCGTCGCGCCCGGGCGGTTTCCATCGCTTCCGAACTCATCCGTCGATCTCCGGGTCCGGCGCCCTCCGGAGGACCGTCGCCTTCCAGCTGGCGAGCGTCGCCGACCCGGCACGGTCGAGAAGCCATATATACATGTACAGACACTGCACGATAAAGAGGTTAGTCACGAGGAAAAACAGCATCTCCTCGACCGGCAGGCCGAGGAGGCTCAGACCCACTGTGTGCTCGCCGGAGATGTTCCAGATGCCCAGACCGATCGCGATCCGGTCGATCACCCAGTAGTACAGCGTCGGGACGGCGACCGCGAGGGCCGCAGTCCGGCGGATCTCCCACATGTACGGCCAGCCAAAGCCCCACTGAATCGCGAGGATCGGGCCCGCCCACAGGAGGACCGCTCCCAGGTAGAACGAGGCCGTCGATCCGAGCAGCAGGTACCCGATCCCGCTCACAGCGAGGCCGGCTACAGCCCCGACGACCCGGCGTCCAAGCCCGATCCGCAACGACCGCCTGCGGATCGTCGGGAACTGAAACAGCCACAGGGCAGTCAGGACGGGCTGGAGCATGAAAAACAGGTACTCGCCGACCGGGGCGTGCCAGAGCCGTGCAACCGTCGTCCCCTCGCCGTACCACCATACACCTTCGGCGATTAGCAGGTTGTCCCAGGGCGTCGTATAGACGAACGCCAGGAACAGCACGATCCCGAGGCCGCCCAGCGGTCGGGGACCCCACCACGACTCCCTGCGGTAGACAGCCACCGCTCCGAGAACAGCCAACGGCGGCAGGACGAACAGCAGGTGGAACCCGAGGTAGCTGAGTGGTGCCATCTGTAGTAGTTGTCTGGTGTACTCCGGCGGAATCCCTGCACAACTCCCGGGGCTAAATAAGTCCGTCGGAGGACCCGCCGGCCATTACACTAAATTTACCTTCGGTGACCAGGGTAAAGATACCCCAAGCATACTTGTCAGGCATAGCGCCGGCTGTCGGCTGTTTCGGCGCCGCGGCGTGCGCGCAGTCGACCACACGCGGACCGTCGCGGCCATTTTGACTACTACCGTCGGAGTTATCCACCCGGACGTGATTCGATTACGATATCTCGACACAAATCGGGCGTCTCACGGTCGATGCTCGTAGATATCGTGTCCCGACGTGTAACAAAGTCACGTCCGGGTGGGTAGTCGTCTTGTGGCTTGAAACGACCGATATACGTCTGTACGTCGAGACCAGCCGCCGGGGGCCGGCAGCGGGGATGAGATACGAGCCGACACTATCAGCTACAATCTTTTACTCGGTTCCTCGCGCATAGCAGTTCATGGAACTGGAGTCGCTCCGGGTCAGGAACTACCGATGCATCGACGATTCCGGGTGGGTTGCAGTCGACAACCTGACCTGCCTGGTCGGCAAAAACGAGTCCGGCAAGACCGCATTCATGGAGGCAGTCGAGCGACTCAACCCGTCGTTCGACCGGGGGGAGTACGAGCCGTACCAGGACTACCCGCGTCCGGAGTGGCCGGCGTACAGCGACCGCCACGAGGAGGACCCGGACGTCGTCGCCAGCGCCAGGTTCGAACTCGCCGAGTCGGAGATCGAGGCCGTCGAGGACGCGTTCGCGCCGGGACTGCTGGCCGAACCAACCGTGACTGTCCACCGGGACTACACCAACGAGCGACGGTGGGGGCTGGAGTTCGACGAGTCGGTCCTGGTCGAGTACATCCTCGACGAACACGACGTGCCGGAGGGGGCCGCCGACCGCCTCGCCGAGACTGACTCGCTGTCGGCCATCCAGGAGCGAAGTTCCGGCGGCACCGAGGATCCGCTCTCGATCCTGGAGTACGAACTCGGCGGTCCGCCGGTGGCGGCGGTCGCAGACGAGGTCGGCGCAACTGTTCTCTCAGAGCACCTGCCGGAGTTCAGGTACATCGGCGAGTACTCGATCATGGACGGCACAATCGAAGTCGGGAAGTTCGTAGAGAGACAGGAGAACGACGAACTGACACCGGGCGACTACGTCTTTCTCTCTTTGCTGTCGGTTGCCGGGCTGGAGCTATCCGACCTCCAGAAAGGCGGGGACTGGCGGCAGACAAGAACGGAGCTCGAAACCGCGTCGGCGTCGATCAGCGACCGGGCAATGAGATACTGGAGCCAGAGCGGGGACCTCCAGATACGGATACAGTCGGCAACCAGCGACGACGACGACAGGCAGGTGCTGGACCTCCGCGTCGAAAACCGCGAGCACAACGTCACCGTCGAGTTCGAGCAGCGCTCCCGGGGATTCCGGTGGTTCTTCTCCGCGTTTTGCCAGCTCTCGGAGCTCGAACAGAGCGATTCGGACCTCGTGTTGATGCTCGACGAGCCGGGGCTGAACCTCCACGCACACGCCAAACAGGAGTTTCTCTCCTTCCTGAAGACGGAGCTGGCACCGAGACACCCGATCGTCTACACCACCCACTCGCCGTTCATGATCGACCAAGAGAACCTCCACCGGACTAAGCTGGTGATGGCGGACCCCGTGGGGGAGCACAACGTGGTCAGCGACGTCGCGGATGCGGACGACTACACCCGGTTCCCGCTCCGCAACGTCTTCGAGGTGGACCTGATGGACACGCTACTCGTCCGCCCGCAGACACTCCTCGTCGAGCGCAAGGCCGACCACGTCTACCTCTACGTTGTCTCCAAACTGTTCCGGGACCTCGACGAACGGGGGCTTGACAACAGGTGGACTGTCGTCCCGATCAAAGACGCAGAGAACATGGGAACGTTCGTCTCGCTGTTCGGCGCCGGCCAGCTCGACGCCGCAGCCCTGCTGAACGATGACCCGGGCGAACGGCGGTCCGGGCAGGGGGAGGTGGCTGCGGAAACGTCAGAGGTTCCCGTCACACTCCTACCGGAGTACACCGCGTCCGGGGGTGAGAGCACAATCGAGGACATCTTCTCGGAGTCGTTCTACCTCGAGGTCGTAAACCGGACCTACGCGACAGCCATCGGGGAAACCGACGGCGTCCCCGACCGGCTCACCACGGAGGAGCTGTCGAGGGGTGACCAGCCGATCGTCCGTGATATCGAGTCGTACTTCCAGCAACACGACATCAACGGCGGCGTATTCGACCGGGACGAGGTAGCGCTGTGTCTTCAGGACAACCGCGAGTCCTTCGAGGGTGAACTCGACAAGAAGTCACGGCGCCGGTTCACCCGGCTGTTCCGCGACCTCAACAACACTCTCGAGTCCTTCGAGGGTGTCGACCCTCGCCGGAAGTCGCTGCTCGAGACGCTGGGATTCGGGTGACACATAGCGGGTCGGCCGACTGCTGTGGCTGCTAGGATTGTGATTCGGCACCGCCAGGCCGCTCGGTCGTATGGGGGAAAGCGAACCGCGAAGACGTGTCTGCGGGTGTCCTCACCGCGACCGGCCGGTTTCGGGCCGTTCGAGCTTCGACTCGTCGAATTCGACGTCGGACTCCGGGAGCTCGTCTGTCACGTTGTCGTAGAGGTGTATTTCGTCGGTCTGGTAGAACCGGGCGCTGAACCGCTGGTCATCCATCAGGGTGTAGACACCCGAATCTAGGGGGAACAGGAGCACTCCGTTGTCGAGTTTGTCATACACTAGTTCGGCGAAACCGATCTTCCCGTCGTTGACGCCGACTACCACGTCGCCGGGATAGAGCATGGGCTCGTCCATGTTCGCCGGGACGAAGGGTTCCGCGTTCGCGACTGCCGGCAGCTCCTCGACCCCCGTCATCGGCAAGTCGTCCAGTTCCGCGTTGGCGTGGATGATGATGTTCCGTCGACCGTTCTGGATTTGCTGCATATCGCTAGCAGTTACGTGTAGAGGTTGTATATATATGATGTCCTATTTGTAAAGTTGTCGCAGGGGCAGCCCCACCCCCTCTGGCCGGGACAGGGAGGAAACGGACGGATCTTGCCATACCTGTAAGGAGGTAAACGGCGCTGGCCGGAGAACCCAGTTGAGTTAGCAGTGGCGTATCACCCGCCTTGTTCACGGCTCGACGTCGACGCCACAGACGAGAAACCGCGCGCCGCCGTCCTCGCTTTCGGTGACCCAGACGTCCCACCCGTGGACGTTGGCCACCTGCTGGACAACGCACAGGCCGAACCCGTTGCCGTCAGCAGCCGTCGAGTAGCCCGGCTCGAAGACCTTCTCGCGATCACCGGCGGGGATGCCGGGACCGTCGTCGGCGATGTAGAACCCGTCGTCGGTCGTGCCGGCGGTCACGCGGACGGGATCCGGCCCGGCCCGGCCGTTCTGGCCGTCGGTTGTCGACCCGTGGTCCACGGCGTTGTGGAGCAGGATCTCGAGGAGCCGCCGGAGCTGTGTTCGATCGGCACGAATGGACTGTCCCATGTCGATGCAAAGAACCGCGTTTCTCGGGTCGATGTTCTCCCAGCAGTCGTGGACCATCGACGGCAGGTCGATCCAGTGTGAATCGACCTCTGCGTCGGTACACTCCGCGAGTGTGAGCAGGTAGGATGCGAGCGTTTCGGCCCGATTGAACTCCGTGAAGGCGCTCCTCGGAAGATCGTCTGTTTCCCCCCGCCGGACGGCCTCGAGGGACTCCCGGAGCGAGTCGAGCGTCTCGCGGAGGGTCGGCCCGGCCTCGTCGGTGAATTCGGACAGGTGAAGCTGGGCGCGTTCGACCTGCTGCTGGCTGTGTTTCGAGTCAGTGATGTCGTGTGTGACAACCGAGAGCCCGGACTCCGAGGGGTAGATATGCTCCCGGTACCACCGGTCCCACGGCTCGAAGTACTGCTCGATCGTCCGCGGCTCTCCCTCCGCCAGCGCCTCCTGGTAGTGGTCGTAGAACGCCGTCTCGGTCGCCCCGGGATAGAGGTCCCAGATCCGCTCCTCCAGCAACTCGTCAGCGGACTCGTCGAACATCTCCTCGGCGGCCTCGTTGACGTAGGTGAACCGCCACTTCCGGTCGAACGCCATGAGTGCGTCGGTGATCCGGTCGACCAGCTGCATCGGTGGGTGACCTACAACCTCCCCGAACCGCTGGGTCTCCCGTTCGGTCACCGCCTGCCTGATCCGGTCAACGAGCCGGTCGTAGGTTCCCTCCCCGCCCTTCCGGAGGTAGTCGGTGATGCCCGCGGAGATGGCCCGGCTGGCAATCCGCTCGCTCCCGCACCCGGTGAACAGAACGAACGGAACGTCAGGGTATGACTCCCGGACTGTGTCGAGAAACGCCAGCCCGTCGGTTTCCGGCATCCGGTAGTCGGAGACGATGCAGTCGATAGCTTCCCGCTCCAGCACGTCGAGTCCCGCGTCCGGGCTGGTGGCTGTGACGACCTCTAAGTCGCTGGCCGTCCGCTCCAGCACCGTCGCCGACGTCTCAAGGAAATCGGGATTGTCGTCGACGTGAAGCACCCGGATCGGGCTACTCATTGGTATCATGTAACCCCGCTACCTGATAAATTATTGTATTATATATTCGTACATAGGAACAGTTCGGGCATGACTCCCGGACGAAAGCGGGTGGGGTATATTTTTGCCGCCGGGGCCCGTTACCGCCAGTGTATGACTGGTATACTCGACCACACGATGATCCGGGTCACAGATCTGGAAGCGTCGCTGGACTGGTACGGGACGAACCTGGAGTACGAGGAGAAAGATCGGTACGGGGGCGACGGCTTCACCATCGTCTACATGGGGCCGGCGGATATGCACGAGGACGGCGCGATGCTCGAGTTGACCCACAACGAGGGTGAGGACGAGCTGGAACTCGGGGACGCCTGGGGGCACATTGCGGTCCGGGTCGAGGACGTCCACGACGCCTACTACGAGCTGATGGACAAGGGGGTCGAGGACTACAGACGGCCCGAGGACAACCCGGGCTACGCATTCGTGAAGGATCCGGACGGGCACGAGGTCGAGATCGTGGGGCGTGACTACGGGGCCCGCTGGAGCCTGGACCACACGATGATGCGCGTTGAGGACGCCGACGCGGCGCTGGGCTACTGGGCCCGGAAGTTCGAGTACGACGAGGCCAGCCGGTGGGAAGCCGACACATTCGCGAACTACTTCCTCGAACCAGCGGACGCTCCGCGGGAGGCGATGGCACTGGAGCTAACGTACAACTACGACGGCCGGACCTACACTATGGGCGACGCCTGGGGACACGTCTGTGTCCGGATCGATGACCTGCACGACGACTGGGAGCAGCTCCAGGTGCGCGAGGCGCCCGACTACCGGGATCCGGCCTCCTGTGACGACATGTACGCGTTCACCAAAGACCAGGACGGCCACGAGATCGAACTGCTGACCCGGGACCCCGGGGCGGAGTCGTTGTTCCCGTTCTGATACGGACGGCTGGACCGTTCGCTTCGCAAAGACAGCTGCTCAACCGCTCACTGTCTGTACGCAGACTTACCCAACCGACGGTTATCTACTCGGCGTACTTGCTTGGTTCTCAATTGTCAGTTCGTTCCGTCGCGTCTCAGGACACTCGACGTACAGGTACGATGAATCAAATCCTTCGATATCTTTCGAGTGCTCGTCCTCGTGGAACTTCACTTTGTGTTTCTCATCACAGACCGGACACAGGAATGTATCACCCTCATCGTACCCCGACGTTTCTTGCCCGGTTGGCCGGTCCGCTACAAACACTGCCTCTTCGACTGTGAGTTCGTGTCTGTCGTACAGGTCGTCCATCCCTCGAACCTCTCGAACCGCCTCGTATGCATCCATCAGTACCGCCTCTGAACGCGGCTCGCTGTCTACCCGATACCACGTCTCATCTTCCTCGATGAACACCGCCGCAGAGACCCGCTCCCCCGTGATGAGAATTAAATTGTACACCAGAAGAATCTCCTGTGGGTCGATCAACTCCGTCATTTTGTCATCGGAATAGATAGCATCGAATCGATCAGTCTCTTCGAGGTCTTTTACCTCTTCGAGTTTCAGCGCCCGTGACGGTAAACTGGACATCGGGTTCGATAAGTCCCCGCTCATGCCCACACCTGCGCGGGCGATGTACTTACGATTACCCCCTGACCGACATAATCCTCGTCACGCACTGATGGCTCTCACGTCCGTCCGAGCCACAGTGCGCGGGACCGGATTTGAACCGGAGGAAGACGGTTGTGCTCGCTCACTCCGTTCGCTGCGCGACTGCGACTTCCAGGGTTCAAATCCTCGTCACGCACTGATGGCTCTCACGTCCGTTCGAGCCACAGTGCGCGGGACCGGATTTGAACCGGCGGACCCCTACGGGACAGCGTCCTAAGCGCTGCACCTTTGGCCTGGCTCGGCTACCCGCGCGCACTCACTCTTTTCGCTACGACCCAGAAGAACGCTTCGCTCCCAGCAAACATTATGGCGGCTCGGGGTCTACCTGTACACGTGTACCGGGCTAGCGACGAACTCGACGAGGCCGAGTGGCTCGCGGAGCTTGAGGTGGCGGCCGACCGGCTCGGACTCGGGAACGAAGCGCGGTCACGAGCACGCGACGTTTTTCTGAGCACGACCCCCAACTCCGAGCGCTCGAAACGTGCCGTGCTCGGTGCGTCGCTGTACGTCGGCGCGCTTGTCGCCAGCGACCAGCGATCACAGCAGGCCGTCGCCGACGCTGTCGGGGTGTCGCGCCTCTCGATCCAACAGCGCTGGAAAGAACAGCTCAGAGCGACCGGCCTGCAACCTCCTGACTGGTAGACGCGAGCGTCAGTCGCTGTCGGCACCTGGTGCGGAACACCCGGCTCGCCCCGGCGTGATAGTCACTTGCTTTCCGCATCCTCGCCGTCGTCAGATTCGTCCTGCACGGTGATTCTGACGGGTTCGGACCCGGACTTGCCGTCCCTGTTGCGGTCGATGTAGCGGTCCAGGTTGAACACGGTGTTCAGCTGGCTCTGGACCTCGTCGACGACCTCCCCGACGAGGTCGCTCGGCGGAATCGCGCTGTACTCGTAGGGGTTGTTCCCCGCCCCGTCGTTCTGGCGCTTCTGGCGGGTGACCGTCCCTTCTCCGTGGAGCGAGGCGAGCGCCTCCCGGACCGTACTCGGGTAGAGCCCGGTCCCCTCGGCGATCTCGTCGCTCGTGCTGTTCGGGTGCTGCCGGAGCTGCACGTAGATCCGTGCCCGCGTTTCGGTATCGAGGATCCACGAGAGGAGGTCGACAATCCCCTCGTCGAACTGCTCGACTGCCCTGTCTGCCTCCTGCTCCAGCCGTTCGCGCACCTCGCCGCTGTCGATGTCTACCCTGCTTCCGGTCTCTGACGGAGAAGCGTCGCCGCCCGAGTCGCCCGCGTTGACGTTCTCCCCTCGCTCGTCGTCTGACGAATCCTCAGCAGACATGCGTTACTAGGGACGAAAGCGACTGCCTTGTAAAAACCTTGCCTCGCCCGGGCCCTCACTCGTACTCCTGAAGACTCCGCTGTCCCTCCGGCCGCTGTCTTCCGGTCTCGCTTCCCTCCCGATTCCCCTCGCCGTTGGTCGGACTGCTACTGTCGGCCTCTCTCACCGTAGCGCCGTCCGTCCACTGCTGGAGGGTCGGCTGTTCCCCCTCGGCGAAAGAGAGGTTCGATACCCGAACCCCGAGCTTTCGGACGCGCTCGCCCTCGAACTCCTCGAACAGCGATCCGGCGACGGTTGCCACCAGCGACGGGTCCTCGACCGGACCCGGAAGCGACTCGGCCCGGGTGTGGACTTCGAACGGCGGAGTCACCACCTTGACGCTGATAGTCCGGTAGAAGACGTCACTGCGCCGCGCACACGCTCGTCGTCGCCGCGTGCGAACCGGGCGACCCGCCGGCCGCGCTCGCCGAACCGGGATTCGAGTCGCGCCGGATCCGCGTCGGCCAGGTCGCCCGCCGTCTCGACCCCCATCTCCCGGAGTTCGTCGGCCGTCACCGGGCCGACTCCGTGGACCGCCTCCACCGGGAGTGGTTCGAAGAACTCGGCGACGCACCCGGGTTCGACGACGACCAGGCCGTCGGGCTTGTCGTGGTCGCTCGCGACTTTGGCCGCGCTCATTGTCGGGGCGACCCCGATGCTCGCCGTGACGCCGACCGACTCTCTGATCTCCGCCCTGAGGTCGGCCGCGAACGACCCGGCGCTTTCCCAGTCGGTCCGCCCGGTCACGTCCAGGTACGCCTCGTCGACGCTGACCTCCCGGACAATGTCGGCGTAGTCGTGGAGAATCTCCTTGACGTTGTCCGCCACCGACTCGTAGTACTCCATGTCCACGGGCCGGTAGAAGCCGGCGTCTGCCACGTCGTGTTCGCCGTTCTCGGCTGCGTCGATCTTCCGCGGGAGCAGTGACAGCGCCTCCGAGATCGCCTGTGCGCTCTCGACGCCGTACTCCCGTGCCTCGTAGCTGGCCGTCGCAACCGCGCCGGCGTCCGACCCAGGTTCGTACCCCATCCCGACGACAACCGGTTCGCCGCGCAGCGCCGGCTCCCGGAGCCGTTCGCAGGCCGCATAGAAGCAATCGACGTCCACGTGACAGACGATCCGGTCGACGGTGGTCGTCCCGGGCAGCCGGGCTCTGTGGCCCATCTCTACGTATACCTTGTCGTCCACGAAGTTAAGGCTACGTCAGTTGCCAGCGGCTGAAGCCGTGGGTTCCGCGCCGCTCCCGCCGCGAGCGTGCGGAGAACCGCGGTGCCGCCGGCCGGACCGACACCGCGGCGCGCTGCCTGAACTGCGGTGCCAACAATCAGTGCAGTGCGACGGTCGTTCCCGCCGGAAGCCCCTGTACTGGAGCCTCAGGTGTATGTTATTGTATGACACACTTAACGCTTGTTACGGATCACTGACGCGTCGAACCATCGTCGACCGGAGAGCGTATGCAGGGAGAAGGCATCGGCGGAAACGACGGACGAGGCGACACGCGAGGCCCTCCAGGGTGCGGCGCTGGTGCTTGATCCGTCCGATCCCGGGGCCGGTCGTCGAGTTCGTCGAGTGGCTGCGGTCGTACCTCGACCGGGTCGACCCGGCGTTTCTCGAAACCGTGCGACACGACCTCGACGTTATCGCCGGTCTGGACGCCCCACCGGAGCAGGAGGACGGGACTGTTGTCGGGGAGGTAGTCGACCACGGGGCGTCGCCGGCGAGCGACACCGATCTTGAGCAGACAGCGTCGTTGCAGCGACCGCTCCGACAGCATGCGACGGGACTCGTCGAGAGGGCGGAGGCAGTTCAGGGGATCACCGCCGAACTCATCGGTGCCCATCTCGCTGCCAGGTACGGCGACGCCTACTACGCGCTCGGCACTGCGTCCGAACCCGAGCAGTCCCGGGAAGACGACCTGCTCGCCGCGTGGCTCGCCGAAACGGAGTTCGCAGACGCCTTCGACGGCTGCTGTGTCCTGTCGGGGGACAGCTAATCCCCGGTGCCGGGCCCAAAGCCATTTACACTCGACGGCTCTCCGTGCGGGCATGGAGCGGCACAGGGAGGCGGTCGGGACCGCCCGGCGGGTCACCCGCCGCTCGGTTACTGTTGTGACTCGCTTCCATCAAAAGGGTGTTCCGCCGAGGGAGCGAGGGGCTGTCAGATCGGATCGAAGACGAGTACCCGTTCGCCCGTCGTTTCGGTTCGGTCGACGCCGATCCCGACGGCCTGACCGATCTCGACGTCGTCCGGTTCGACGTCCCTCACCTGGCCGGTCAGCCGGACGGGGCCGAACTCCGCAATCGCTACCACGTAGGGAGCGTCGTCGACGAACGACGGTCCGGAGACGTGGACTGTCGTGGTCGTCAGCACCTCGCCCGTGTCGGGAAGCGGTTCCTCGCTCAGGCCGCGCTCGCCGGTCTCGGGGTCGCGGATCCGCGGCGGGAGCCAGCCGTTGCCGTCCGAGCCAGCCAGGTAGTAGGGCTCACCGTCCTCGACCGCGTCCAGGAAGTCGTCGTACCCGGCGTCCCGGACCCGTTCGTCGTCGCTCATTCCACCACCTCCAGGACGTTGACGACACAGCTAGCCACTGTCCCGCCGGCGTTGTGGGTCAGCCCCACGGTGGCGTCCGGGACGGCGTCGCTGTTGACGTGATCGCCCCGGAGCAGTTTCGTCATCTCGGAGATCTGTGCGCCGCCGGTCGCGCCGACCGGGTGGCCCTTGGCCTTGAGGCCACCCGAGAGGTTGACCGGCAGTTCGCCGTCGATTCTTGTCTTCCCATCCCGGGCCGCGGAGATACCCTCGCCACGCTCGAAGAAGCCGAGTGACTCGAGCGCGAGCACTTCGGCGACAGTGAAACAGTCGTGGACCTCCGCGACGTCGACGTCGTCGGGGCCGACTCCGGCGTCGTTGTAGGCCATCTCCGCCGCGTCCTCCGCGGCCGGTGTCTCGACGATCGACTCGCGGTCGTGCAGCGCCAGGCTGTCGGTTCCCTGGCCTGTCCCCGTAATAGCGACGGGCGCTGCCAGGCCGTTCTCCTCGGCGAACTCCTCGCTGACGAGCACGGCGGCGCTCCCGCCGTCGCTCATCGGCGAGCAGTCGAACAGGCCAAACGGCGAGCAGACCTGCACTGCGTCGAGCACCTTCTCCACCGTGATCGACATCTGGAACTGCGCCAGCTCGTTGTCGACGGCGTGTTCGTGGTTCTTGACCGCGACGTGGGCGAGGTCCTCCCGGTCACCGCCGTGTTTCTCGAAGTACCGGTTCGCCATCAGCGAGTACGCTCCGGGGAAGGTGACCCCGGCCTTGATCTCGTAGAGTGCGTCCGCCGCGGCCGCGAGCGCCGCGGTGCCGTCGGCCGTCGAGAGGTTCGTCATCCGCTCGGCACCGCCGACGAGAACGACGTCGGCCCGGCCACTGCGGATCTGATTGACGCCCATGCGAACCGCCGCGCCGCTGGAGGCGCAGGCGCTCTCGATCCGGGTCGTCGGCGCAGTGACGCCGGCAGCTTCCGCCATCAGCGGCCCCTGGTGGCCCTGCTGTTCTGCGAACTCCCCCATGTAGTTGCCGTAAAACATCTCGTCGACGGCGCCGGGCGTGACGCCCGCATCCTCGAATGCCTCGTCGGCCGCGGCGCCGAACAGACCGCGGGCCGTGCGCTCTGGCGTTCTGCCGAACGGCGTCATCCCGACGCCGGCGATACGAACCTGGCTCACCATTCCATCCCCCCGTTGACGCCGAGCACCTGACCGGTCATGTAGCTCGACTCTTCACTGGCCAGAAAGCGGACCATCCCCACGATATCCTCGACCTCCGCGAACCGGTCCAGCGGGATCCGTTCGAGGATCTGGTTCCTGACGCGGTCAGGGACCTCCGCGAGCATGTCGGTCTCGACGAAGCCCGGCGCGACGCAGTTCGCCGTCGAGCCGTTTCGGGCCATCTCTAGCGCGATTGTCCGGGTGAACCCGAACAGCCCGCTCTTGGTCGCGGCGTAGTTCGACTGCCCGTAGTTCCCCTGCTGGCCGACAACAGACGAGATGTTGATGAGCCGACCCTCGTCGGCCTGCCGCAGGTCCTCGAAACAGTGTTTCGTACAGTTGTACGTCCCGCCGAGGTTGACATCTATCACCCTGTCCCAGTCCTCGCGGGTCATGTTCTCGAACTTCCGGTCGACGGTGACGCCGGCGTTGTTCACCAGCACGTCAATCGATCCGAACTCCTGTGTTGCGGCCTCATACATCGCGCCCACCTCGTTGAACTCGGAGACGTCGGCCTGTGCGACCATCGCGTTGCCGGGGCCCTCACTGATGATGTCGCGTACCTTGTACGCGGCGTCCTCCGAGGACCGGTAGTTGACGACGACCTCCGCGCCGTTCTCACCGAACTCCTCGGCGATCCCTCTCCCTATTCCCTTTGACGCACCCGTAACGAGACATGTTCGGTTTTCGAGTAGCATCGGTTACACCTCGTCTTGGTGGTTGGATGCACTCACTCATAAAGGTGGTTTGTTCACTTTGTTTTATGAATATTACAATTCA
>PXQK01000169.1 GCA_003022085.1 Halobacteriales archaeon QH_10_65_19
CGTACGTGAAGCGAAGCCGCAGGATCGGCCAGCGATCAGGGACGTGGCGCGCCGGTCGTTGCAGGCGTCGTACTCGCTGGAGCCAAAGGCGATCGCAGGGGCAATCGAGAAGTGGTACCGGGAAGACCGGCTCAGCGGGATCATCGACGCGTCGGGGAAGCTACTGTTGGTCGCCGAAGTCGACGGGCAGGTGATCGGCTTCTCCGATAGCAGGATCACTGACGAGGGCGGGAAAGCCGAACTGTTCTGGCTGCACATCGATCCGGACTACCGTGGGGCGGGTCACGGCGAGCAGCTGTTCTCGGCGACCCGCGACCGTCTCGAGGAGCGTGGCGTCTCGACGATCCAGGGGCGCGTCCTCGCTGACAACCCCGACGGGAACGCGTTCTACGAGTATCACGGCCTCGAGAAGGTCGGCGAGGAGGAGGTCGAGATCGACGGCGAACCCTTTGTCGAGAACATCTACGCGGAGGTCGACACCACCGGAATCGAAGTCATCGACGTCGATGGGGAGACAGTGTACGTCAACCACGACACCGTCGAACAGGGTTCGATGGCCCCGTTCCGGGTCGTCTACGCCGACGAGGAAGGCGCGGATATCTACGGGTACTGGTGTTCGAAGTGCGAGAACCACGCCAACGCGATGGACGCCATGGGCCGGATCCAGTGTGACACCTGCGGTAACGCCCGCAAGCCGAGCCGCTGGGACGCCGCTTACCTCTAGCTTTGCCCGCGGCCGTGACCCGGGGGGCAAGCGCGAACCGGCGGCATACTCGGTGAGTCCCTGATACTGTCGGACGTGACTCTGTGGAATGGCAAGACACGCAAACCGGTGTATTTACGCGTTTCAGCACGATTCTGGGGTGGAAATCTCCACGCACTTCGGCCTCCTCCGGGTCGTCTTCGTCGCTGTCGCCCTCGTCCGGCAGGCGCTCAATCTCCTCGGCGCGGGCGTGGTTGGACCGGACTTTGGTCACCTCGACACGTGCACGTGACGGCGGCAGGACGCCGTCGACCATGATAATGAACCCGTCGTCAGTCCGACCGACGCCTGCGCCGCTCTCGTGGATGTCCTCGACCTCGATGACCACCTCCTCGCCCGGCTTGACGGGCTGGGATTTCAGGTCCTCGATAGGCTGGTTGTAGTGGTTACACCACTCGGCACCCCCCCGGTCCCCGTAGTGCTGGCAGCCCATCCCCTCGATGCGTTCGCTGAAACTGGGGCACTCGTCCGCGAGTGGACAGTCGGCCATAGCTCTGCTACTCCGGCAGTGGATTAAACGCTTACGCACCACGATTTCACGCGGGTGTCTCGCCGGGGATGTTGCCGGCAGGGAGCCGGTCGGCGCGGTAGAGCGCGAGCAGACAGACCACGACGACGCCGACGCCGAGTGCGATGCTCTGGAACGCGACGTCGTAGTTCAGTCCGCCCGCGACGGCTGTTCCGACGATACCCGACCCCGTCGCCTGGACGAGCATCATCGACGAGGAGAACAGCGAGTAGGCGCTGGCGCGGTGTCTGTCCGGTAGCGACGAGAGCATGTAGGTGTCGATCGCCGGGAACAGCGAGTGTGCGACGTAGCCGATGACGGCGCTGAGCACGACGATCGGAAGCAGGCTCTCGACAAGGGTCAGAGCGAATACGGCCGTCGTGAACGTGCCGACGATGGCGAGCAGGAGCGGGACGTTCGGGAACGCGTCTGCGAGCCGTCCCGTGACGAGGAACGCGGGCACGCCGGCGGCGAAGACAAGCGAGAGCAGCAGTCGCCCGGTCGCGGGGTCGATCCCTTTCGCGACGGTGAGGTAGTCACCGTAGAGGTTGAACAGCGCGTTCCAGAGGAAGCCGGCCGCGCCGATGAAGGCGATCCCTGTGAGGATGAGGGGCCACTGCTTCCGGCCGGCCGCGAGCAGGCTCCGGTCGTCGGTCCCCGCGTCCGGGAGCGCCGTCCGGCCCGACGCCCAGACGAGCGCGAGGGTCGCGGCCGCGGCGATGCCGGCGATACAGAAAAACGTCGTCCGCCAGTCGCCGACAGCGATGATCGCGCTCAGGACCAGCGGGGCGCCGACGGCAGAGACCTGTGCCGTCATGCCGTGGACGCCGAGCGCAGTCCCGACACGGTCGGGGAACAGTTCGCTCACGAGCGGGTTGGCCGCGATGAAGTACATCCCGCTCGAGAGCCCCATCAGAAACGCGCCGGCCGTCAGGTGAAGCACCGACCCTGCGAGGCCCGTAAAGACGGAGGTGACGATCAGAAACGCGCCGGTTCCGGCGATCACGTAGTGCCGGGGGACGGAGGTGAGCAGGTAGCCGGTCGGCAGGCGCGGGGCGGCGCTCCCGACCCACGCCGCGCTGGCCACAACGCCGAGCGATGCCGCAGTGACCTCGAAGTCCGCCGCCGCGGGCTGGACCAGCGGGGCGAACACTACTCTAGCGAGGTTTACCAGAAACGCCATCGCACACAGCGAGCCGAACAGCTGCCGACGTGACACGTATCATTGTTGCCGCGAGCCCTCATCAACCAATCGAAGTCGGGCTGTTCGTGTTACTCAGCGAAACGTTCACGGCGGAACCGATCGGCCGCGCGCGCCGCCTGCCGGGCGACGCGAACCGGCTCGGGCCGCTCGCCCTCGGGGGTGAACGCACGGACAGCCTCCGTGGCGGCCTCGTCCCCGATGCCGACGCTCCGGACGAACACCTCGCCGTCGTCGACGGCGACCCGGTGGCGGTCCGGCTGTGCCCGGTAGGTGGAGAGCCGGCGCTGGCGGGCGTCGCCCTCGAACGCCTCGCGGATCGCCGGTGCCAGGCCCTCGCTCTCCTCGAAGGTCACGGACAGGGCCGGCCGGTCGGTCGCGTCGTGGAGGCGGTGCAGGTCGACGACGTTGAACCAGGCGGGTGCGATGCCAGCGACGAAGAGGTACCGAACGTCGGGCCTTTCGAGCCGGTCGAATAGGGAAACAATCGTGTCGGTGGCGTCGGTACCGCCGACTGTGCAAGAGCCCAGCACGAACCCGTCGACGACCCGGTTCGCACGGACGACGACGCCAGCGAGCGTGCTGTAATCCTGCCGGTACGACTCGGCGATCCCGAGGGCGCGGACCCCGGGTTTCACGTGTTGTCTTTGATGTCCTGAAGCCTGTCTAAGAGTTCGTCGTTGGAGGCGGTGAACTCGAACTTGACGTCACCGTCGTGCCCGCTTTCTTCTGTCGATACACCGTCATCATCATCAAAGCCGGCGTCGTAGTCTTGGTTCTCTTGCTCTGATTCGTCGTAGCTCCCGAACCCCATACGTGAGCTACTTACATATCTGTACGGAAAAATCACTCGGGATCTGTGAATAGAGAGACACGAGTGCAGTACCGCCGCCACAGAGGGAGCCTCCGAGGCTGGCACCTGTCGTCGAGAGGTACTTTCCGAACCCCGATTGTCGGGGGTAGTTTCAAGCCCGCGGCGGGCCTTCCCTCAGACATGGATGTCGTCACCGTCACCGAGGACGCCGAGGTGTTCACCTGCAACGCGTATCTCGCACTGGGCGAGCAACCGACGCTCGTTGACGCCGGAGCGATGGCGGGGGTCGAGGAGGTGGTCGCCGACCACACCGACCAACTGGAAAAGGTGATCGTCACACACCAGCACTCGGATCACGTTCAACAGCTCGACACTGTGATCGAAGCGTTCGACGCCGACTGTCAGGCGTTCGCCGAGCACCCGGCGCGAACCCACGCGCTCTCGGACGGCGACGAACTGGTCGTCGGCGACGAACACTGCGAGGTTGTCCACACGCCGGGGCACGGGGACGACCACGTCTCGCTGGTCGGTCGCCGCTCGCTGTTCTCCGGTGACGTCGTCGTTTACAACGACGGCGCGTTCGAGGACGGCAGCTTCGGTCGGACCGACTACCCGGGGCTGTCGCGCGAGCGTCTCATCGAGAGCATCCGCGAGTTGCTCGACCGGATACCGGACACCGTAGAGACGATGTACGCCGGCCACGGCGACGTCTTCGCCGGGGACGTTCACGAAATCGTCGAGCGCGCCCTCAAGCGCGCCAAACGCCGCGAACCGAAGTACCCCGACGAGTAGGGTCGAGACATCCGGCGGGACTCCGTCCGATCCCGTTCGACCGGACGAGGAGCGTTCAGGTGTCGATTCCCCGGTCCTCGAGCAGCGAGCGGAACTCGGGCTCGGAGAGCGTCGGTACGCCCTCTGCCTCGGCATCGTCAGGCTTTCTCTGTCCCGGGTTGTCGCCGACCACGAGGTAGTCGGTGTTACCCGAGACACTGCTTGTGGCGGACCCGCCGTGGCGCTCGACGAGATCCTGTGCCTCGCTTCTGGTGAACGCGTCCAGCGACCCGGTGAACACGAACGTCTCCCCCTCCAGGGCGCTGCCGTCACGCTCCTGTGTGTCGACCGCCCGGGGATCGACGTGTTCGAGCAGGCGGTCGATGACCGCTGCCGTCCGCTCGTTGTCGAAAAACCCCCGGACGGCCGTCGCGACTGCCGGCCCGACATCTGTGCCCTTCCGGAGCTGCTCCTCGTCGGCGGTCCGGACCGCCTCGAAGCTCCCGAAGTGGTCGGCGAGTTCCCGGGCGGTGGTCGTCCCGACCTCCGGGATGCCCAGCGCGG
>PXQK01000170.1 GCA_003022085.1 Halobacteriales archaeon QH_10_65_19
AGACAATCACACTGACAATCGACACGTCGACCAGAGACGCCGGCAACAACCTGGTCGAGGTGACCAGCCGCGACGACGACGACGGCGTCCGGGTCGACATGCTCACGCCGCCGTACTTCGTGGTCACTGTCGTCGAGACGAACGGGCCGGTTGTCGAGGGGCGTGACATCCAGGTGACCTACGAGGTCGAAAACACTGGCGAAGCCGACGGGAGCACGACACTCGTACGGAGAGCCGAAGAGAAGGGGACGTTCGGCCAGCCACTCAAGGAGGACGAAACGGGTGTGAATGTGAGTGGGGAGAGCACGTCGACGCAGACGTTCACAGTCGAGACGGAACCGAGTGGACGACGGATCGTGGCCGTCACGATCGCGGGTGCCGACGCGCAGGACTCGGTCGAAGTGGAGGTTATCGGGGAGTTGCCTCCGACGTTCGAGGTCGACATCGTCGAGGTCGGCGAGACACGAGAGGGCGAGGCACTCGACGTGACTATCGAGGTGACCAACGTCGGACACAGCGAGGGGACAAAGGAGGTGACACTCGACCTGGGCAGCGCGGGAGCGACGTCGACCGAGGTCACCGCAGACGAGGCACAGACGGTGACCGAGACGGTCAGCATCCCGACAGCGCACGGCTCGGCAGGCGAGAACACGCTCACCGTGCGCACCGAGGACGACGAGGTGACCGGGACGGTCGAACTCGGCGAGAACGCGTTCTTCGAGGTCGACCTACTGGAGCACAACTCGCCGATCCCCCAGGAGTTCGACTTCGAGTTCCAGGTCGAGGTGACCAACAGCGGCGGGGTGGCCGGCGAGGGCACCGTCTCGGTCGACGTCACGGAGACCGGGTCGAGCGAGGACGACGAGGAGCTCCAGACGATCGGGTCGGACTCGGCAAGCGTCGAACTCGAGAGCGGCGAATCGACGACGGTCGACCTCGCCGTCGGCGTCGGTTCGGCGGCGTTCGACACCTACCAGGCCACCATCGACAGCGGCGACGAGCGTGTCACACAGGAAATCGAGGTGACCGAAACCGGGTTCGTCGAGATCACTGACGTGACGCTCAACACGCCGGTCGAGGCCGGAGAGGAGATCGAAGTGACGACGACGCTGACGAACGTCGGCAGCGTGTCGGCGACCGAGTCGTTCTCGCTCACCCTCGACGAGATCGCCGAGGAGGAGTCGACTGTCGTCCTCGACGTCGACGAGTCCGCCGAGGAGTCGTTCGCGTTTACGACCAGCGGGGGCGACGCTGGCGATCACACGCTCCGGCTCGCAACTGACTCGGCGAGCACGACACAGGAGATCACGATAAACGAGGCCCAGTCGGAGGACAGTGACGGCGGCGACGAGAGCGACAACAGCGCCGTCGAGGAGTCCGACGACAGCGCGCCCGGCTTCGGCGTCGGGACAGCGCTCGCCAGCCTCGGCGGTGCCGGCTACCTGCTGAAACGACGGCTGGTCGACGACGAGCCGATTGACGACGAGGAGTAGCGCCCGCTGGCCCCAGTTCCGCGCTCGGATCGTGTCTCTGATACCCCTGGAGCCCCATGTTACACCGATGACTGACACCGGTGGACCGCTCGCGCCGGATCGCCCGGAGGCCGAGGGGGAGTTCCGCGTTGACGCGCCGTTCGAGCCCGCGGGCGACCAGCCCGAGGCCATCGAACAGCTCACCGACGGGTTCCGCCAGGGGATGACGAGACAGACGCTTTTGGGCGTGACCGGCAGCGGCAAGACCAACACCGTCTCGTGGGTGATCGAGAACCTCCAGCAGCCGACACTGGTGATTGCCCACAACAAGACACTGGCAGCACAACTGTACGAAGAGTTCCGGAATCTGTTCCCGGATAATGCAGTAGAATATTTTGTATCCTACTATGACTACTACCAGCCCGAGGCCTACGTCGAGCAAACCGACACGTACATCGACAAGGACGCCTCGATCAACGACGAGATCGACCGGCTGCGTCACTCGGCGACCCGGTCACTGCTCACCCGGGACGACGTGATCGTCGTCGCCTCCGTCTCGGCGATCTACGGGCTCGGTGACCCCCGGAACTACGTCGACATGTCCCTCCGGCTCAAACGGGGCCAGCGGATCGACCGCGACGAGCTGCTCGCGCGGCTCGTCGACCTGAACTACGAGCGCAACGATGTGGAGTTCGCGCAGGGCACCTTCCGCGTGCGCGGGGACACACTCGAGATCTACCCGATGTACGGGCGGTACGCGGTCCGCGTCGAGTTCTGGGGCGACGAGATCGACCGGCTCCGGAAGCTCGATCCGCTGGAAGGGGAGGTAAAAAGCGAGGAGCCGGCGGTGCTCGTCCATCCCCGCCGAGCACTACTCGATCCCCGAGGAACGGCTCGAACGGGCAATCGGGGAGATCGAGGACCTCCTTGCGGACCGGATCAGCTACTTCGAGCGTCAGGGCGACCTCGTCGCCGCACAGCGCATCGAGGAGCGCACCACGTTCGACCTGGAGATGCTCCAGGAGACCGGCTACTGCTCGGGGATCGAGAACTACTCGGTGCACCTCTCGGACCGCGAGTCCGGCGAGGCGCCGTACACACTGCTGGACTACTTCCCCGACGACTTCCTGACGGTCGTCGACGAGTCCCACCAGACGCTCCCCCAGATCCGCGGGCAGTTCGAGGGCGACCGCTCGCGCAAGGAGTCGCTGGTCGACAACGGCTTTCGCCTGCCCACGGCGTTCGACAACCGGCCACTGACCTTCGAGGAGTTCGAGAAGAAGACCGGCCGGACGCTGTACGTCTCCGCGACGCCGGGCGACTACGAGCGCGAGCACTCCGACCAGGTGGTCGAACAGATCGTCCGGCCGACCTACCTCGTGGATCCGGCCATCGAGGTGACCGACGTCGACGGCCAGGTGTCGGACCTCATCGACCGGCTCGGGGCGCTGCCCGACGAGGAGCGGGCGCTGGTGACGACGCTTACCAAGCGGATGGCCGAGGACCTCACCGAGTACCTCGAAGAAGCGGGCATCGACGTCGCGTACATGCACGACGAGACCGACACCCTCGAACGGCACGAGCTGATCCGGAGCCTCCGGCTGGGTGACCTCGATGCAATCGTCGGGATCAATCTGCTGCGCGAGGGGCTGGACATCCCGGAGGTGTCGCTTGTCGCAATCCTCGACGCCGATCAGGAAGGGTTCCTGCGCTCGGAGACGACGCTCGTCCAGACAATGGGGCGGGCCGCCCGGAACGTCAACGGGACTGTCGTCCTCTACGCGGAAGAGCCGAGCGCGGCAATGGAGTCGGCCATCGAGGAGACGCGCCGCCGCCGGCGCATCCAGCAGGAGTTCAACGAACGCCACGGCCGCGAGCCACAGACAATCGAGAAGACGGTTGGGGAGACGAGTCTCCCGGGCAGCACGACCGACACTGGGGGGACGGCGACCGCCGAGCCCGCGGACGCCGAGGAGGCCGAACGGCTCGTCGCCGACCTCGAAGAGCGGATGCGGGAGGCCGCCGACAACCTGGAGTTCGAACTCGCTGCAGATATCCGTGACCGGATCCGCGAGATCCGCCAGGAGCACGACCTCGCGGGCGAGGCCGACGACGGAGACGGGGTGCCGGCACCCGATCCCGAGCGGTGACCACTCTCCAGTATCTGTCGACCAGTGTAGTAGCCCGCCCTCGTCATACGATGGTGCGTGATTATTTTGGGTACTGGGTCCCAATATCGGGCGGTTTCGCGGGCTGAAACACCCAATACGCGACTCTATAGCGTCGTCGGGCCAAGCCCGACTGCCTGGGAGACGTAGTCTCCCTCTGGTACAGAGTCACGCACGACCCTATCAATGAGTGGTTCAAACATCGTCTCATCCGAGATCTTTCCACACTCAAGAAGAAGATTCAGCGAGGGCTCGAAACAGTT
>PXQK01000171.1:0-7333 GCA_003022085.1 Halobacteriales archaeon QH_10_65_19
CGTAGGCCAGCGCCTTCTTGGCACCCCTGTGGCTGGAGATGTTCTTGACCTCTGTGCGGTTGGCGTCCTCCAGCACGGCGCTGTCGATTTCGCCGTCGTCGCCGACCTCCGCGGCGTCGACAACAGAGAGGTTGGCGTCGATACGGAGGCTGCCGTCCCGCGAGGCGTCGAACACGCCAAGGTACTCCAGCACCTCTTCGAGTTTCGCGAGGAAGGCACGGACCTCCTCTGCGCCGCGGAAGTCGGGTTCGGTGACGACCTCCATCAGTGGGACGCCGGCGCGGTTGTAGTCGACCAGCGTGTAGTCGGCGGTGTCGATGGAGCCGCCCTTGTGGGTGAGACTGCCGGGATCCTCCTCGAGGTGGGCGCGGCGGATGCCGATTGTGCGGCGTTCGTCGCCGACGGCACACTCGAGGTGGCCGTCCCGGCAGACCGGTTCGTCGTACTGGGTGATCTGGAAGTTCTTCGGGAGGTCGGGGTAGTAGTAGTTCTTGCGGTGGAACCGCGTCCGCTCGGGGATCTCCGCGTCGATGGCCTTGCCGACCTTGACCGCGGCCTCGACGGCGGCCTCGTTCAGCACGGGCAGCGACCCCGGGAGCCCGAGACAGACCGGACAGGTGTGGATGTTGGGCTCCCCGGCGGGCTCGGTCGAGCAGCCACAGAAGATCTTGGTGTCGGTCTCGAGCTGGACGTGGACCTCCAGCCCGATCACCGCCGCGAGCTCCCCCTGGTCCTGTGCTTGTGCCATTACCCCGCGGTTCGGTAGCCGCCGGCTAAACGCTTTTGGAGCGGGCCTGGACCGAGTGTTCAAGTACAGAGTCACGCACGATCCTATCACGCTTCGTGGAGGGGCGTTTCGTACATCTGCCGGCGGAGACGACCGAGCGAGGGTCGCTCGCCGTCGAACCGCCCGAGGACTGCCTGGACCTCCCGCCGCGAGATCTTGACGCCGCCGGTTTCGATCACGTCTTCGGGCCTGTGGCGCAGCTCCCGCAGTGTGCCGACAGCCAGCAGGAACGGGACCGCCCACGCGGCGAGGGTGTTGCCCCTGATCTCGGGCATCGACTCGATCCACTCCTGTGCGTCGTCGAGATACGCCTCCGCGCGGTCGACGATCGCCCCGACGACCGGGGCGAAAGCCTCGCCGTTCTCCCGGTCACCGATGTCGGCGACGGTCAGCCCATGGGTTGCGAGCAGCTCAGCCGGCACGTAGACATTGTTCTCTTCCCGGTAGTCCACGGCGACGTCCTTGGCGACGTTGACGAGCTGCAACAGGAGCGCGAACGAGCGGGCGGTGGCCCACAGCCGCTCCCGAACGGCCCTCGGCGCCCCGTCCTCGAGCAGGCCTGTCACGAGCGTCCCGACCGTTCCCGCGACGTACCAGCAGTACTCCTCGAGTTCCTCGACCGTCCGGAGGCGCAACCCACCCGCGTCGGCGTAGCGGTCCACGAACAGCGACATGCCGCCGACGAGTTCGCGGACGGCCGGCCGGATCACTTCGCGTGACTGCTCCGAGAACCGGCGGAACGTCCGCACGATCCGCGGGGAGTTCGCAACGGTCTCCCACTCGCTGCCGGGGTCGTCGGGTATCCAGCGCGCCCCGCTCCTGTGGAACTCCTCGATGGACGTCTCCGCCGCCGGTGTGAGCGCCTCGCCGTAGCGGTCCAGCAACCGCCGTTGTTCTGCCGGTGGGAGCCGGGTACTGTCCTCGATTGTATCTGGGATCCGGCAGAGGAGGTAGCCGACACAGATCTCGTGGGAGAGAGGAGGCTCGAGTTCGGCGATTGTCAGCGCGAATGTGCGAGACACGTCCGCTACGACGCCGTGGCACCAGTCGAGGTCGGCCCGGACGGTTTTCGTCTCCTCGTCGAACATGATACGCCCACATAGGGCCGTGGCATTGAAAACGCCACGTTTTCACCAGCCGAGTTCGACCGGGGACCCGTCCTCGCGGCAGTCCTCCAGTGCGTGTTTGGCGGTCATCCCGGCCTCCTGTGCCGTCCGTGCCCGCCCGACGCCGACTTTCAGGTCGACGTCGACGGCCTCGCGAACGTGGTCGATGGCGTCGCGATACGCTTCCGGTCCCATCGTCGAGCAGACGGCAATGACGTTGTCGCCGCCGACGAAAAACGCGAGCGAATCGTGGGTCCTGCGCATGTAGCGCATCAGCTCTGCGTACCCCTGTTCGATGTTGATGAACGTGTCGAACTCGTTGAGCTGGTCGGTGTACTTCCCGGTCGCGTCGTTGACGTCGAAGTGCGCGATCTGGACGTCGTCGTCCGTGCGGTCTGTCTCGGCGAGCGGGTCGCCGCTGAGAATGCTGTGTCGCTCACTGTCCTGGGCACTTCCGGCACCCTGTAACCGTTCCGACGCGGTCCCGAGCGCCTCTGCCGGGGAGGGGCTGGTCGCGATGCTCACACTCGCAGTCACTGGATACCGGTTGGAA
Organism: Halobacteriales archaeon QH_10_65_19; assembly: GCA_003022085.1. The sequence continues at coordinate 2,447 of PXQK01000171.1, forward strand.
AGCGACGTCTGGATCCGCCGGTGATCGGCCTCGTCGAGGCCGTTCGTGACGGTGACGATGTTGTCGAACCGGCCGAAGAAGGCGTACCCCTCCCTGTTTCCGACCAGCTGTGAGATGTCGGCATACAGGCGTGACTGTAACGTCTGGAGGTCGACCTCCCTGCGGGGCTCCGGCGTTGTTGTCCACGGTCCGTAGTTGTCGATCTGGATGAGCGAAATCTGCGTGTTCGTCACGCTCTGATATTGGACTCCGAGAGTATTTGTGTTTGGAAAGCGGCGAGCAGGTTTGTATCATAGTGATTGTTGTGAGTCGGTACGGGATCGACCGCAATCGTGCGGTCGACTCGGGAAACAGTCACAACAATCACTATCAGTCGTCCGCGGCGGTGACGCGGCCCAGCACGTCGAGCTGGTGGGTGAGATAGAGCAGTTCGCCGGCCACCCACAGCGTCCTCGACGGTGTCGAGGATGTGCCGGAGGAAGTACGCCTCCTCGGCCGGATAGCTGCCGTCGACCGGGCGAACGATCCAGTCCGACCCGCCCGCCGCCAGCACGACGACACCGTCCATCTCCCGGAGGCGGGCGAGGACCGCTTCGCCCGCGCGGCTGCTCCCGCCGGGTTTCCCGTCCATGTGCTCGTGGTAGTACCGCTCGACAGTGCGGTCGCTCGGATGCGCCGGCCGGAACCGCGTCGCCCCGTCGAACGTGATCGGGAAGTAGTACAGCCCGCCGGGGGCGAGTGGCTCCAGCAGCGGACCGAGCCCCGACAGGTCGAGAATGTCGAGCAGCGCCACACCGACGAGGAGGTCGTACTGCGCTGTCGTGGCCTCGGCGTACTCGACCGCCTCCGCAACGACGGGCTCGACCTCGATCCGCCGCCCCTCTCCCTCGAGCGTGAGCGGGTCGGTGCCGGACACCGACTCGGGCCGGTCGCTGGCCCACTCCCGGAGGTAGGGCCGGAGCTCGGCGACGTTGTCCGGGGCCAGATCGACGGCGGTGTACCGGACGTCGCCCGCGGGGAGCAGATCCCACTCGACGGCGCGCGCCAGCATGGTCCCGATGCCGGCACCGACCTCCAGGACGCGAAACGGTCCCTCTCTGGCTGGGGCGCGGCTCTCGATCCCCTCCCGCAGGGCGTCGACGACCCGCCTGTCGAGCGCGCGGTCGTCGACCGTTCGCTTCGCCCGGAGATACCGCTGGAACGACCCGGTCACGGCGCCACCTCCACCTCTGCCGTCGAGAGGACGTCCCGGAGTAGACGCCGGACGCGGGCGGTCGTTGCCTCCCAGTCCGGGTGGCGCTCGTAGCGCCGCCTGGCAGCCAGCCCCAACTCGGCCAGCCGGTCTGGGTCGCTCGCCAGCCGCTGGAGCGCCCGGGAGACAGCCGCCGGGTCGTCGGGGTCGACGAGCACGCCGGTCTCCCCGTCCGTGACCACGTCCGTCGCGCCGCCGGCCCGCGAGGCGACCGCCGGGAGGCCGAAGCTCATCCCCTCCAGGTAGACGATGCCGAACCCCTCGTAGCGCGACGGCACTGCGAGAACGTGGCTCGACCGGAGTCTCGCTGCGAGTGCCTCGTCGGCGAGTTCGCCGGCCATCTCCACGCGGTCCTCGAGGGAGTGCTCCCGGATGCTGCGGCGGACTCTCCCGGCGTACGCCTCGTCGACGACCCGGCCGATCACGGTCAGTTCGGCGTCGACGCCGGCGGCGGCGAGCCCCGCAAGCAGCGTGTCGAGCCCCTTCCGTGGCGTGATGCTCCCGACAAAGACAACCCGCAGCGGTCGCTCGTGGGCGCGGGCAGTGATTATCGCGTCGTCGATCTCGGGGTCGAATCTGTCGCCGGCCGGCGGCGCGACGACGGTCGCGTCGGGGTCGACCCCCATGTCGGTGACGACGTCGCGCGTTTCGGTGCTGTTACAGATCACGCCGTCGACGGTGGCGAGGTAGCGCCGCTCGACGGCGCGGTACACCGGCGTGAGACGCCGTCCCTCGCTCGCACGCAGGTGGTGGACGATGCTGACGACGGGGTAGGGCAGTGAGCGGTTGGTGTGAAACAGCGAGGGGTGAGCCAACTCGTCCTGGAGCATGACGTCGACGTCGGCCCGGAGCCGCTCCCGGAACCGGGGCGAGCCGTTGTCGAGCAGCCCGCGGTGGTACGCCCGCCAGGGCAGTTCGATGGTGTCGACGGTGTCGCTGGCGCGCCGGAGCCCGTCGACGAGTTTCCGGTCGTACCGGAACCCGCCGGAACGTTCCTCGAGACTCCCGTACAGCGTCAGTCCGACCCTCATACGGCCGCGTCGTACGTGGCTGCAGCCGCGTCGTCCTCCCAGACGGTCACGCCCAGTTCGGTCACGGTCTCGTCGGTGACGAGTCCGGTGACGCGCTCGAAGATGACGCGGGCGAACCGCTCGACGCTGGGGTTGTACCCCTCGAACTCGGACAGATCGTTGAGCATCGTGTCGCGGTAGCGCGCGGCCAGCACGCCGAGGGCCTCCTCGACGTCGTCGATGTCCACGAGGTAGTCGTACTGGTTCAGTTCGGGGCCGCGGAACGTCAGTTCGGCCTCGTAGTGGTGAGAGTGGGGCTCACCCTCGGGGCCGGGGTCGGGAACTGTGAGGTAGTGCTGTGCCACAAAATCTGTCGAGACGGTGGTCGAGTACACGCAGACAGGTACGAACGGTAGCTACCTAAATCCAGAGGGTTGCGGGCGCGTCGGACGGACCGTTGTAAGCATTGCCGACACACACCGTCGGCTATCCGTCACTCGTAGGTGAATACGACCTGGACAGCGTCGTCCCGGCGCTCGTCGAGCAGCTGGTAGGCCTCGTCTGCCTGTCCGATGTCCATCCGGTGAGTAATCAGCCCGGGGAGGTCGACCCGGGACAGCCAGGAGCAGACGACGTCCAGCCGCCGCTCCTTGTCCCAGCGGTCGGCGTGGTCCGGGTCGATCCGGCTCACCTGGCTGCTCCTGACGCGGATGTGACTCCGGTGGTAGTCCTTCCCGAGGTCGAGTGTCACGTCCTTGTTCCCGTACCAGGAGCCGACGATGACCTGGCCAGCGTACCCGGTGACGTCGAGTGCGTCGTCGAATGCCGCCGGGTTACCGGAGAGTTCGAACGCGATGTCGGCGTCGGCTGCCATCGCCTCGTCGACGTCCGCCGGCTCGACCGACCGGTCTGCGCCGAGTGACTCCGAGAGGTCGCGCCGGGTCTCGTCGGGGTCCACTGTCACAAGCGTCGAGAGCGGGAACTCGTCGAGGAGGGCCGTCGTCAGCAGGCCGACCGGCCCCTGACCGAAAACTACCACGCGAGCACCGATGCGTGGTCGTGCGTCCATGACGAAGTTGACCGCCGCTTCGGTGTTCGGGATGAGGACGGCCCGTTCCGGCGCCAGCGTGGTCGGGATCAGTGTCTCTGGCTCCGCCAGGAAGTGACTCTCGTGTGGGTTGAACGCGAACACCCTGCGGTCGAACCAGCCGTTCTCGACGTCCTCGCCGACGGCCGTCACGCGCCCGACCGTGGCGTAGCCGTACTGCAGCGGGTACGAGAACGTCCCGTTGAGAGAGTCGATCGTCTCGTCGGTCGCCAGTTCCGACGTCAACTCGCCGCGGTAGACCAGGAGTTCTGTTCCCGGACTGACGCCCGACCGGACCGTGTGAACCCGCACCTCGCCCGGCCCCGGCTCGGGGATCGGTTGCTTCCGGACTGTGACCGACTCCGGCCCGGTGAAGTACAGCGCACGGCCGGTCATAGATCGGCCCAGTGAGATGCGGAAACTGTCGGCACGCCACCCGCTCGAACGATGCCGCGTCGGCAATGACTCGTGTGTCGTCTCTGCCAGAGCACGTCTTACACGGAGGATTGTGCGAACTAAAACCGTGGGGCTTACACGTAGCCCAGCGCTTCGAGACGGTCGCTCTCCGTTGTGGCTCCGTAGACGCGGGAGACAGGGAGCGGTTCCGGCGGCGTGAGCGTCGGCTCGCGGGTGCCCCGGTCGCCCCCCGACGTCTCCGCCCACGGGACGGACAGCAGCGCCGGCACCGGCGTCTCCATCGGGTGGCCGTACAGCCCCCACTAGGCGTCCCAGACCCGCTCGGCAGTGACGTCACCCCGGCGGAGCAGGACCCAGGGGTTTGCAGTGTTGCTGTGGCTCCCGGTCCGGGCCATGCCGTCGTCGCCCGCGAGCGGCTCCGGAACGAAGGGGTGGTGTGGCTGCATGTAGTGAACGACCAGCCGGTCGGGGTCGCGGTCGTGAGCGAGCGCAATTGCCCTGTCGGTGACGGCCGCCGCCGGGACAGTCCCGAGGTCGTCGTCCCAGGCGTACTTCCAGAGTTCGTCGAGCGCGGCGAACCGGTCGGCTGTCAGGTACCTGTCGGTCCACGTGTTCCCGGTAACCATCGCCGTCCGGCCGGTTTCGGGTCGCCTGCCGAACGTGTTCTCCAGCCACTCCGAGGAGGAACTGCCGACCGACCGGACCGACGACACCTCCCCGAGGAAGTCGACGTCCGGCGCGACCGACTGCAGCAGATCCGCACGGCACGCGTCGAGAACGACTAGGACGTCCCACTCGCGCTCGTAGACGTTCCTGCCGTAGTCCAGCCGCCGGCCGACCGCCTGGAGACACCGCAGGTACGCCGTCCCGAGCCGGCTCATTCCCGGTTCTGTCACACCCGTCCTTCGGTCCGCGACGGCAAAACGCCACCGCCGAGAGACATTTATGCTTGCCGGCCGGGATAGCACCATGCAGTGTCTGTTCGTGGGGGCCGGGTCGATAGCGACCGAGTACGCGGCCGGGATGGCGAGCAGCCCGCTCTCGCTGGCCGGCGTCTGTGACCTCGACGCCGACCGGGCGGCGGCGCTCGGTGAGCACCACGGCTGTCCGTCGTTCACAGA
>PXQK01000171.1:7391-7980 GCA_003022085.1 Halobacteriales archaeon QH_10_65_19
CCGCGGGCCGTCACAGCGGCGGGTGGGTCGGCTCCTCGGCGACGGCCGCCTCGGCCCCATCAGGATGGGGTACGCGTACGCCCACGTCGGACGGGTGACCGACTGGCACGACAATCCGGCGTCGTTTCTCGAGATCGGGCCGCTGTACGACGGCGGGGTCTACCCGCTTGCGCTCCTCGTCTCGTGGTTCGGTCCGGTCGAGCGCGTCCGTGTCGCCGACAGTCTCGACATCTGGCCGGACCGGGAGGCGCGGAAACCGACTGCACCGAGCCACGTCGAGGCGACGCTCGCGTTCGCGTCGGGACCGACCGTGGGGCTGACTGCCAGCATCTACGTTCCCCACCGGAGCCGTGAGTTCTACGGCCTGGAGCTACACGGCGACGACGGATCGCTGTATCTCGACGGCACCGGCGCGATGGAGGCCGGGATCGACGACGTCCGGTTCGGGGGCGTCGGCCGCGGGTACACCGACGTGCCGCCACAGTCACCGAGCCAGCCGTACGCGTACCTCGATGCGGTCGAGCGCGTCGCGACGAGCGTCGCCAGCGGGCAGCCGTCCCGGGAGACCGGCCGCCGGGGGGCACACGTC
>PXQK01000172.1 GCA_003022085.1 Halobacteriales archaeon QH_10_65_19
GGCGATCGGGTTGTTGACAGCGATCAGGACGCGTTCGTACTCCGCGCCGATCTCGGCGGCGGTAAACCGGAGCAGACGCGGGCCGATCCCCTCGCCCCGCCTGTCATCGCGAACCGTCACGTACCGGAGTCGAACCGCCGAAGTGTCTGAGCGGTCCTGGCTGAACGCGACAGCGCCGACAATCTCGCCCTGATCGGTCGCGACGCTTTTGCCCGTCCCTGACATCATAAACTTGCCAGCGTACGCGAAGACCCGGTGGTTGAGGTCGAGCGTCGGGCCGGCCTGCTGGTCACCGCGTACTTCGAACCGCATCAAAAAGAGATAGAGGGACAGCCCTGATTGATCTTCCGCTGATACGATCGTGCGTAATTGGTTACCGCTCTGTTTTCACTCGTTACACGTCTCAGGCTCTGTAACCGCCGTCAGTGCGATGGGGCACCAAAAATAGTCACGCACGACCGTATGAACCGGTGGCGATGGTGCAAATAAGGGTGGGTGTGGTGGTGGGTGGGTGGTTGGTTGGTTGCCTTTGCTGACCGTGATTGCGTTCGGAACGTCCGGATCGTCCCAGACGAGCGCGCCCGGGCAGGAACCCAGTCACAACCGGCGGTCTCCGTGGAGGTGTAGCCGGCCCGGCTTCCCCGAGGGATCCACACGACTCACTATCTACGCGTTTCGACGTCGACTGTTACCGACGACTGGAGCCATGCCTGGTGGTTCTCACGATCGTATATCACGAACTCTTCGTCCCCTATGTTGAGCTCGGCATACCTGTCCACGTCGTCCTGGACAACTCCCGCGTCCGTATCGTCAGCCGTATTCGTTGTCATGATCTCAGAGAGTTGCTGGGCCGCCTCGTTCCTCCATACAACGCTTCTGCGCTCTCACCTATAAGGGCTGGGGATAAATTATCATGGGTGAAATTAGAATTTGAGAAACCGCTCAGTTCGGTACAATCGAACTGTTCGAGCAATCAAATATAATAATTTGCGAGACGGGCGGTTACAGAGCGTGGGCCCGGTAGCGGTGGAAAGGGCTAAACCCGACGGCGCTGAACGGACAGGCATGTCCGAGGTTCAGTTTTTGAGCAGCGAGGAGTTGGACGGACTGGCGACCCCGGCGGAGTACGTTGACGCGGTCCAGGACGGGTACAGGCAGCGCGGCAAGGGTGCACCTGCGCGGCCGCGGACGCGCCTCGACAGCGACAACCCTCGGGGGTTTCTGACCGGTTACACCGCGATTCTACCCGAAAGCGGTGCGATGGGCGGGTACATGTATGCCGCAGGCTTCGGGAGCAACGACGCACACTTCGCCTTGCCCCTGTTCGACGCTGGGAGCGGCGAGATTCTGGCCGTTCTCGACGGAGCGAGCCTCAACCCCTACAAGACGGGCGCGGCCGGCGCCGTCGGCGTAGACGCGCTCGCCCGTGCCGACGCCGACACTCTCGGGATTGTCGGCAGCGGCTCGCAGGCACGCGGACAGCTCCTCGCGACGGCGACGGTCCGGGAGTTCGACACTGTGTGCGTGTTCTCACCGACCCAGGACAGCCGCGAATCGTTCGCCGCGAGTATGGACGACCGGCTCGAGCCGACGGTCGGGGCCGTCGACAGCGGCGAGGCGGCTGTCCGCGGTTCGGACGTCGTCATCACCGCCACCACGGCGAGTGAGCCGGTGATCGACAGCGAGTGGCTCGACCCCGGTACCCACGTCACGGCCATGGGCCAGTACAACCCCGAGAAACGCGAACTCGACAGTGCGACTGTCGCGCAGGCGGCGTACGTCCCGGACCTGCGTGCCCGAATCCACCGGGATGCGGGCTCGTACCTCGGCGCACTCAGGGACGGGGCGATCGACGAGGGCCACGTCCACGCGGAGCTCGGTGACGTCGTTGCGGGGGAGGCGCCGGGACGGACCACCGCGGACGAGATCACCGTCTTCGACAGCGGCGGCACGGGCATCGAGACCGTCGCGGCCGCGAAGCTACTGTACGACCGCGCCTGCGAGGAGGGCCTCGGCAAGTCGGTGACCTTCACGCCTGCGAGCCAGGCCTTCGAGTGAACTGGTCCAGGGTCAGGTCCCGGGCCCACGCAGAGGAGGTCATACGATTCTCGCAATCGCCGCTTCGGAGTCCACTCCCTGAAAACAGTATGAACGAAACTGTCAAGACGCTACCCGCCGACGGTTGCGACGAATGACATCCTCCGAGCGTGTCGAAGAGGCGACGCGCTCGCTCGTCGACGATCAGCCGGAGATCGAACAGCCGCTGCGTGAGGTCGTCGAACTCGATTCGGATTCGGACGGCTGGACGTTCGACGACATCCCGCTCGACTCCGGACAGTTCGGCGAACTCGTCTCACGCGACATCGCCACGGAGACCGACGGCGACGCGTACCAGCTTGCCGACCCTGACGCGGTCCGCCGTGCAATCGGGGACACCCCCCAACCGGAGACGACGACCGAGGAAACAGACCGTGATTTCGCGCTCCCAGTCGGTCTTCCCGCAGTCGATCCACGCGTCCTTGCGACAGTTGCAGTCGGCTTGCTCGCTATGGTCGTCACACGTTCGATGTACTACACGGCCGTCTTCAGGGAGGGCTACAGGGTCTCACCGGCGAACGATCCGTACTTCTACCGCTGGTGGCAGGCGGAGTTACTCGAACGATCGAACGGCGTCACCGACCTCAGTATGCTCGCCCAGGTAGGTGACCTCACCGGGACCCGCCCCCTGACGCACGCACTGAACTGGTGGTTTGCGGAACTACTCGGCGGGACGCCGGGGGCTGCCGATACGGTCGCAGTTTGGGCACCGATCTTTCTGACTGTCGCTCTCGGCATTGTCCTCTACGGTCTGGTCGTGTTGCTCACCGACGACCACCGTATCGCGCTCGCCTCGCTCCTCTTGCTGGCGCTGACTCCCGTCCACGTCGTGTACACGAGTCTCGGCTTCCTAGAACACCGGCCCTACCAGTACCTCTGGCTCACGCTCCTCGTCTTCACACTTGTCTGGCTGGCAATCGACGTACGCCGGCGACAGCAAAACACCGACGGCAGGACAGCGGCGACAGCCCCCCTCCGGTCGCCGCAGTCGTGGGCTGTCGCAGGCGGTCTCGCTTTCGCCGTCGCTGCGTCTGCACACGCGTGGGGAGGCTCACCCTTGACGTTCGTCCCGGTCGCACTGTACCTGGGTCTCCGCCCGACTGCGGATGTCCGGGCAAACGTGCCGCCGCTGCTGGCGCTTGCCCCCACAGTTGCCGGGGTTGGCGCGGGTACCCTGGTAGCGGCTCTGTTGCACCTCCAGTTCGGCTGGCACGAGTCAACCGCCGTCACTGCCCCCCTGCTCGTCACAGTTGGGGGCGTGTCCGTCGCCCTCGTGGCGACTGTGTGGCGGCGATTCGATCTTCCGGTTGCCGGCCTGACTGTCACAGAGGGCGTTCTGGGCGTCACCGGCATCGTGTTACTCCGGTGGCTCCGGCCAGAAGACGTCTCCCGCTTCCGGGGGCGTGCTGATGACCTCTTCGGTCGTGAATCGGCCACCGAGACGTCGTCGCTGTTCGCAACGGATACGGGGGTCCTCCTGGAGCCGCTGTTCCAGCTCGGCCTCGGGTTTTTCCTCGCGCTCGTTCCACTGGGGGTGGCGACGTGGTACGTCTATCGGGAGTACCGGCCGGCCTGGCTCGTCGTGGTCCCGTTCACCTGGTACTACCTGGTGCTGGCCGCGATCCAGATCCGGTTTGGCGCGCAGTTCGCAATCTTCATCGTGGTCTTCGGCGGCATCGCGCTCGTATACCTGCTGGGATCGATCGCCCTGGCCCGCGAGCCACCAGTCTTCTCGGGTCTGTCGGCGCGCGAACGGATAACCATCGCCCTCCCTGACGACCCGACCAGAGGAGCGTAT
>PXQK01000103.1 GCA_003022085.1 Halobacteriales archaeon QH_10_65_19
ATCATAGTGATTATTGTGACTGTTTACCGGGTCGATCGCACGCAGTCGTGCAGTTGATCCCGTAACGACTCACAATAATCACTATCAGGTGAGGATTTCTACCGACCCCGCAACCCTTCCACCAACCGACGAGCAGCGGGAGCGCATCACAAACCACTAATTTGCGGGGGGCGAACGCCGGCACATGGCCGACGAGGACGACAGCGAGGAGCCGGCAGTGACCCTCGGCGAGGGCACCGCAGTCGAGGGCGCGCCGCTCGCGCGCATCGCCGCCCGGTTCATGTGGGGAATCGAGAAGAGCACGATTGTCGAGCGCGAGGGCGAGACGGCCATCCGGACGCCGGACGGCCCGCGCGAACTCGGCGACGTCCTCGCCGAGGTCGACGAGCCGTACTTCTCGACCCGCCAGGAGTTCGTCGACGCCGTCGAGGCTGTCATCGGCACCGGCCCCGTCCCCACCGCCGAACCGACGCCGGACGAGGATGCCGAGGAGACTGCGGAGGCCGAGGAAGCTGACGATGCCGACGGAACGGACGAAACCGGCCAATCGGACGGCGAAGAGTCGGACAACGAGTAACCACAGGACTGCGCGGGCTGGGACCGGTTGCAAGCGGATTTTCCCGGACCTGTCGCGGCGTTTATATCATCAGTGCCCGTTGAAACAGCCATGACGCTGCCGATCGATCCGACGCAGATCAGTCCTGCCGACGTTGGCGAGGAGCAGGTCCGGCTGGAGATGGGCCACGAGGAAGCGATCGAGTTCGTCCGCGAGTGCTGCCTGGAGACTGGCTTCGGCATCCCCGTCGAGTTTTCCCCGTCGGAACTGCTCAACGAGAAAGTCGACGCGGACCGCGACCCCTACTACGTCCTGGGCGCGTGCAACCCAAACATGGCCGACCGGGCGCTCGACGCCTCCGAGAAGCGCATCGGCGCGCTGTTTCCCTGCAACGTCGTCATCTGGGAGGAAGAACCCGGCCTCCAGTGCGTCTACCACGTCTCGATCATGCGCGTCGCCCGCCTCGCCGGGATGGCCCCGGACGACGGCGCCTGGGCCGACATTGTCGTCGATACGGCCGAACTCGTCGACGACCTGTTCGCGCTGCTGGCGAAGGAGGCCGCGTAGCAGGTCGTCCGTCAGGTCGTCGGTAGCGGGCGATACGTCGTCAGTCGGACTCGCGAACGCCACGCCGGCAGCGACGAAGCCGCCAGCCAGCACCGCAACGATCGCGAGCGTCAGTGTCGTTTCCGGGGACCGTCGAGAACGCGAAGTCTGCGCCCCCGAACTCGCCGGTGATAACCGCCCGGGTTGGCCGATTCTGAGCACCCCGGCTCGCTCTCCGTACACGAACCCGAACGCCTCCCGGAGAGCCGTCTCATGTCTCACCGTTCGCCCGATTGGGTACCAACCCAGCCCACAGTTTCTCGTCGAGAGATGGGCTCATACGGTCGTGCGTAATTATCTTCAACATCGGGTCCCAATATCGTCGGTTTCGCGGGCTGAAAAGCCAAATGCGCGACTCTATAGCGTCGTCGGGCCAAGCCCGACTGCCTGGGAGACGTAGTCTCCCTCTGGTAAAGAGTTACGCACGACCGTATCAGGCCAGGTCCGGCGTTCAGAAGTCGGTCAGCCGCGACTGGATCCCGGCGACTAGCTCGGACTTGCGGCGGAGCGTCCCGAGCGAGACCGGCAGCCGGCTCGAAAGCTGCTGGATCGCGCCGTGGAACGTCTCGGCGGCCGCGGGCTCGTTCTCGAAGGCGTGGCGGACGCCCTCACGCACCTGCCAGACGCCGACCGGCGCCCAGTAGCCGTCGCTGGCGTGGCGGATCACGAGACAGGTCGCCTGGCGGTCCACGTCGGCGAGGTGTTCCAGCACGCCGAGGCGCGAGGCGTGGTACGCGCCGGCGGTCTCCTCGACGTAGCCGGTCCGGCCCTCGAAGGACTCGCTGTCGGCCGCCAGGTAGTAGTCGTCGCCCGGATCGGGGTTCCAGATGCTGCCGGGCGCCTTCAACTCGACCAGTTCGAACTCCCAGTTACCGGGTGCGAGGATCACCCAGTAGTCGTTGCCGATGTACTCGTTGTACCAGACACGGACCTCGTCGACGCTCGGCGCGTTCCGGATCGACCCCCGGAGATACTGCCCGACCGTGTCGTCGACGGCGGTGATCGACCACCGGGTCGGGACGAGCCGACGGTTTCGACCGCGCCCGAGCGCGCCGGCAGAGAGGATCGTGTTGATCTCGTAGACGTCGAACCCGCGCCGGTAGAGATAGGTCATCGCACCCTCGGCCTGCCAGTCGTCGTCCGAGAGCGTCTTTTCGACCGGCCGGGGGACGTGCGGGTTCTCTGCGAGGGCGGCGTCCTCTGCGCGAGCGCGGGGACCGGTAGGCGTTGCGATGTCGTCCAGCGAGAGGTCGATCTCCGGGGTGTCGGCGAGGCCGACCTCCACGTCGACCGGGTGGTCGGCGATCGCGACCTCGCGCTGGACGCCGACGAACCCGTCCCAGACGTCTTCGACGTCGACCTGGCTGGAGCGCGTCGAGTTCAGCAGGCCGGTCCGGCGCTGGAGCACGTCGTCGATCCCGAGGTCCTGCTGGTACCACTCGCCGCTCGTGGCGAAGGACGACGCGTCGGCCTCGCGGTCCATCGGCGACAGCAGTCCCGTCGAGACCGCCGGGTAGTTCGACCGGCCGACGAAAATCTCCGGCGCGCTCGACCCGTAGAGTGCGTCGCCCTGGACGGCCTGCTCGAACTGCCGCTCGACGTCCTCGAGGTGGTCGGTAATCTTGTATGACCTCTCGCGGGCGAGGCGGCGCCGCTCCGCGGCCTCGTCGCGCTCGAACCCCTCGATGAACTCGTCGAGTCGCATCTACCAGGGGTTGGTGACGCGGTGGGATGAATCTAACTCATGTTGAACAGGACGAGTCCGGGCGTCCGGCCGGCCCAGATCAGAGAAGGCGTACGCCTGCCAGGTCATGTTTTCTGGTCGTTGTCTGTGTATTCCTACTCTAACTACGTAAACATATATCATAATAGTTATACAGTTATCCTCGGGGTCCGACAAAGAAACTGTCGCCGTTCTCGTGGCGTCCGAGCGGGCCTGCGGGGAGCACGCTGGGAGCCGCTGGCCCACATCGTCGACAGTAGTCTCGACGTACACGGTCATTGCTCCGCTTCGTTCCCGCCAGCGCCGGCTTCGGCCCGGCCGTCGATGTCGCGTACAATCTCGGAGATTGGCGTCCCCGCCAACTCGCCTGCTGCATCCCGACGGCAGCGAGGGGGTCGTCCGCGACCGGAAGGAGTTCGATTCGGTCCTCGTACGTGACGATCTGGAACTTTTCGCCGAACTTTTCCCGCAGCTCTTTGGGGATGTAGAGCCGTCCCTGCTCGTCCGTCTCCGCTGACATGGCTGTACCTACGATGGGTAGATGATTGTATTTTTAGAAATCTCCCGGGCTCATACTGACGGACATAAGTACGTGAACTATTGTCCGGGCAACTGATAGAGGCAGAGGGGCGTGAGGAACCGGACGTCAGTCCGGTGACGAGCGGCCCGAACAACGCGGAATCACCCATTCAATACTGGCGGGCGAAAATCCGTCGGATTTTCGTCCGTCAGTATCAGTCCTCGTCGCCGAGGATGACGCGCTCGGTCATCTTCCGGGGGTCGAGCACCTCGTCGGCCTCCGCCTCAGTGAGGTAGCCCTTCCCGACGGCGACCTCGCGGACGGTCTTGTCCTCCTTGAGCGCGGCCTTGGCGACCTCGCTGGCCTTGTCGTAGCCGATCGCCGGATTGAGCGCCGTCGCCAGCGCCATGCTCTGCTGGACCTGGCGCTCGCAGTGCTCGCGGTCCGCGTCGAGCTTGGCGACGAACTTCTCGGCGAAGGCCTCG
>PXQK01000104.1 GCA_003022085.1 Halobacteriales archaeon QH_10_65_19
TGCCGACGTTCCCGTTGCTCGCAGCCGTGCCTGTCTTCGTGCGTATGGACCACGGGGCATTCATACGTGGAGCGTTCCGGCTGGAGCTACAAATATTACCCAGCAGCGCGATACAGTAGGACAGCTGACCTGTCATCCGAGATAATTTCACCGTGCGGCAACCGGTTCGTTTCGGACGGAGCTCCGTACCAGTTCGGTACTGTTTTCCGGATACTCGCCTTTCGTAGGGGCATGACGGAACCAATCACCGACCAACTCGGGAGCGACGAGCTGCTCGAGAGCGGGCAGCGCAAGCTGGAGTGGGCGCGCCAACACATGCCAATCATGGCGGCGCTGCGCGAGGACTTTGCGGCCGAGCAGCCCTTCGCCGGCGAGCGGATCGGGATGGCGATGCACGTGGAGGCCAAAACCGCCATCCTGGCGGAGGCGCTCGCGGCCGGCGGTGCCGAGGTGGCGATCACCGGCTGCAACCCGCTGTCGACCCACGACGACGTCAGCGTCGCACTCGACGCCATCGACGGCGTGACCTCCTACGCGAGGCGGAGCGTCAACGACGACGAGTACTACGATGCCATCGAGGCGGTCATCGCCCACGAGCCGACGGTCACAATCGATGACGGCGGCGACCTGGTGTTTGCGATCCATGAGGCACACCCCGAACTGATCGACGGCATCGTCGGCGGCTGCGAGGAGACGACGACCGGCGTCCACCGGCTCCGGGCGATGGACGAGGACGGTGCCCTCAAGTACCCGATGTTCGCGGTCAACGACACGCCGATGAAACGGCTGTTCGACAACGTCCACGGCACCGGCGAGTCCTCACTCGCGTCCATTGCGATGACGACGAACCTCTCCTGGGCTGGCAAAACGGTCGTCGTCGCCGGCTTCGGCTACTGCGGGAAGGGTGTCGCCCGGAAGGCGAGCGGGCAAAACGCCGACGTCGTCGTCACCGAGGTCGAGCCCCGCCGGGCGCTCGAAGCCCACATGGAGGGGTACGACGTCAAGCCGATGGCCGAGGCCGCAGGCGAGGGGGACGTCTTCATCACGACGACTGGCAACCGTGACGTGATCGTCCGCGAGCACTTCGAGCGGATGGCCGGCGGCGTCCTGCTTGCGAACGCCGGCCACTTCGACGTCGAGGTCGATCTCGACGCGCTCTCGGATCTGGCGGTCGACACCTACGAGGCCCGCGACGGCGTGCAGGCCTACGAGCTGTCCGACGGCCGGCGGCTGAACGTGCTCGCCGAGGGGCGGCTGGTCAACCTCGCTGCGCCGGTGTCGCTGGGCCACCCTATCGAGGTGATGGACCAGAGCTTCGGCGTCCAGGCCGCTGGTGCCCGCGAACTCGTCGAGAACGGCTCGGCGTACGACGCCGGCGTCCACGACCTTCCGGACGCGCTCGACCGCGAAGTGGCCGAGATCAAGCTCTCCGCGGAGGGGGTCGACATCGACGACCTCTCGGACGCGCAGGCCGAGTACATGGACAGCTGGCAGCACGGAACCTGATATCTCCACAACAGCTCCCCGCGGACCGGGTGGCCAACAGCCGCGCAGAGTGACGACGGGCGGCGCTGCGTACTCGCGTCCGGCGGTACGAGTTTCAGATTTCACAATGCCGGCGTAATAGTTTTACTCGGCAATCTCCCTACCTCGTGCAATGGACGGTAGTGTCCGGGTTCTCCACGTCGACGACGACAGGGCGGCCCGGGACCGAGCGGCGTCGGCACTCCGGGAGGTAGACGAGCGGTTCGAGGTGGTCGACGAGCGGACGGTCGAGAAAGCGCTGGCACGCCTCGAGAACGGCGACATCGAGTGTATCGTCTCGGAGGTCGATCTTCCCGACGGAGACGGGCTCTCTCTTCTCGCGGACCGCAGCCGACAGGACGATCCGGTCCCGTTCGTGCTGTTTACCGACAGTGGATCGGAGGCGATTTCCGCGGAGGCGTTCGCGGTGGGGGCCGCCGACTACCGCCGGAAAGGAGCAGGGTCGTACGCGGCACTAGCCCGATGGCTCGCACAGGAGCTGGACCTCGCCGATGGGTCCGTCACGGACATCACCGACCAGAAACGACGCGAGCAGGCAACCGACCGCGAACGCGAGCGGTTCTCGGAGCTGTTCGACAACTTCCCGGAGCCGACAATCGCCTACGCGCTGAACGACAGGGGCAAGACGGTGTTCCGTGCCGTGAACGATGCCTTCGAGGAGACGTTCGCGTTCGAGGAGGAAGCCGTGCTCGGCGAGCGGGTCAACGACACGATCGTCCCGGAGGACCAGCGCAACGAATCGACGGAGATCGACCGGAAAGTCGAGTCCGGGGAGATGATCGACAGGGAAGTGCAGCGGCTTACTGCCTCCGGGTCCCGGACCTTCAACCTGCGGAACATCCCCGTCTCGCCGTGTGGCGACATCGACGGGTTCGCCACCTACACCGACATCACCGAGCGCAGGCTCCGGGAGCGCGAACTCGGGCGGTACGAGACCATCGTCAAGACGATGCCGATGGGGGTGTTCGTCGTCGACGAGGCGGGGACGATCGTCAACGCCAACAAGCAGGCTGCGGAGATAATCGGCTACGAGGTTGAGGACATTCTCGACAAGCCGTTCCTGCGTCTCGTCGAACAGGGGGTCGTCGACGAGTCCGTTGTCGAGGAGTACACCCAGTCGATTTCGGAGCTACTCTCGTCGATGTACAGCAAGGATGTCGATGTGATGGAGACCGACGTCACGCGGGCCGACGGGGAGACGCGCTCTCTCGAGATCTACACGTCGCTGTTGCCCTTCGAGGAGTCGTTCCGTGGCTCGGTCCAGGTGTACCACGACGTCACCGAGCGCCGGCAGAACGAGCGCGAACTCCGCCGGCAGAACGAGCGCCTCGAGGAGTTTGCGAGCATCGTCAGCCACGACCTCCGGAACCCCCTGAACGTCGCAAAGGGCCACCTGGATCTCCTACAGCGGGAGTGTGACAGCGAACACACCGACACTGTCGCCGGCGCGCTCGAACGTATGGAAGCGCTGATCGGCGAGACGCTCCAGCTGGCTCGTCAGGGCGAGATAGTCACAGAGACGGAGCCGCTCGCGCTGGGCGGGGTCACAGAGGGATGCTGGGAGATGGTTGCGACCGGGACGGCGACGCTCGAGTGTCCCGACAACGCGACCGTTCACGGCGACCCCGAACACGTGAAACAGCTGTTCGAGAACCTCTTTCGCAACTCGGTCGAACACGCCGGGTCGGCGGTGACGATCACTGTCGGCGTCCTCGACAATGGCTTTTATGTCGCCGACGACGGCCCCGGCATCCCTGCCGAGGAGCGCGACCAGGTGTTCGAGGCCGGGTACACCACCAGCCAGGACGGCACCGGGTTCGGCCTGTCGATCGTCGCGGAGATTGTCGAGGCACACGACTGGTCGATCACGGTGACGGAGGGCGAGAGCGGCGGCGCGCGCTTCGAGATTACCGGCGTCGACCTGTCGACCTGATGTGGAGCCTCGACGTCTCCTGCCAGCCTGGTAACGAGTTCCGTGCATACTTATTTCCGGAAGACGTTCACGAACTATGCGTCGACGAACCCTCCTGCAGACGGGTGCTAGCGCCATTGCCCTCCCGACGCTTGCCAGCACTGCCACAGCCACAACCGGAGCACAGGCCGAGCCCTTCGAGCCCCTGGACACGGTCGAGATCCCCGGCACACGCGAGGCCGCCGTCGGCCACGACGGGGAGGTCGTCTACGTCGCCGCCAACACCGGGTTCGCGGTCGTCGACATCTCGGACCCCGCCTCGCTGGAGGTGCTCGCCGAACGCCGCGGGATCGACCTCGGCGGGAGCGCGACTCTCGGGACGCTCTGGGACGTCTGGCCCTGGGAGGACCGGCTCGTTGTCTCGGGACCGGGGACTCTTTCAGGCGGAGAGGCGCATTCCGCTCGTGATGTACGACGTCACAGGCGACGACCCCGAGGAGGTCGGCCGGTGGTCGCCTGTCGACCACGACGAGGCCTGGGGAGAGGTTCCCATCGGGCAGCGGGTGCTCCACGACGTGTACGTTCAGGACGGGATCGCGTACCTGCCGTACTGGGACTCGGGCACCTGGATCGTCGACGTGAGCGACCCCGCGGACCCCGAGGTGCTCGACCGGGTCGGTGATTACACGCGGGAGGAACTCGTCGAGATCGACCAGGAGAGGGCGCGGATCGAGGGCGGTATCCCGCCGGGGAACGCCCACTACGCACAGGTCGACGAGGACGGCTCGCTGCTGGCCGTCGGCGAGGAGGCCTGGTCGTTCGACACCAGCGACGGGGTCGTCGGCGGCGCCGGCGGCGTGGATCTGTACGACGTCAGCGACAAGACGAACGTCGAGCACCTCACGCACATCGACCCGCCCGAGTCCTACGAACAGAGGCGGGGCGCGTACTTCACGACGTCGCACAACTGCGACATCGTCGACGGCCGGCTGTACACGTCGTGGTACTTCGGTGGTGTGAAACTCCACGACGTGAGCGATCCCTCGAACCCGGAGGAGCTCGCCTGGTGGCGCGACCCCCGCGAGGCGAGCTTCTGGACCGCCCAGTCCGGCGTCCCCGGCGACTTTTTTGTCGGCAGTAGCGCCGACCCCCCGATCGAACCGGGCGACCGGGAGCCGGTCGGTGAGGGGCTGTACACGTTTCCCGACCGAGCGGGCGAACAGCCCGACGCTCCGGAACTGACACAGCCGCCCGCCGAACTGCTCGGTTCGGACGGGAACAGCGGCGAG
>PXQK01000105.1:0-1784 GCA_003022085.1 Halobacteriales archaeon QH_10_65_19
AGGACGGTGCCGATCGACAGCGCCAGCAGGACTGTCAGGAACGCGAGCAGGGCGACGCCGACGACCGGCGAGACTGCACGACCCATACCGCCCCTGGTCGCCCTATCGTACTTGAACCCGCGTCCCCGGACCGGCTGACCGGGCCGGCCCCGGGCGTCCTTGGCGGCGTGTCCTGCGGATGGTTTGTTCCGTCCGTATCAGGGTATGACGCGAACAGAGGCGGATTCGCCGTCCTCGGTTGTCGCGGTGACAGTGAAATCACCGACTGGCTGGATTGTCCAGAGCTGTCCGCCGCCCTCGATCGTGCCGACGGGTTGGTCGTTGACGGAGACGGCGGCCGGCGGGAGGCTGTCGGATCCGGTCCCAAGCAGCGAGATCGCCATCGGGCCCGTCGTGTTCGTGTACTGGACGTTCAGGCGGAACGACCCGGTAGTGGCGGAACTGGTCTGGGCCGGGATTTCGACTACCGGCTGTTTGTACTGGGACTCCTGAAAGGGGTTGGTCGTCGCCCCGTCGAGGTACGCGACCGTCTCGCCGAGCGAGTGGTTGGCATTGAACTCGTAGACGCTGGTGTCGGTGAATCCACGCACTGTGTTGGCAGAGACGGAGTAGAGAGACGTGCCGCGGTCGCTGGCAGCCTGGGCCCGTCCTCCAGCCCCCTCCGCAAACTGATCGTCACCCGACGGCTCGCGCTCGCCGCGCAACGTCGCCTGCCGGATGTACCTGTCCTCAATCACCGTCGCGGTTACGATCCCGTCCTCGGCGGCGGCGACGTACACCCGTACCGGCTCTTCCCCGGCGGTCATGGCTGCTCTGACCCGCTCTGTCACTGGCTGACCGAGCATCGTCGGTTCGACGGAGAGAGTGCTGAGCCGGTTCGCAACGTCGTCCGGGAGTTCCTCGGCCTGTAGCCGTTCGACCGCCGCCCGGTGGTGCTGTGCCGCACCCTCGATACGGGCCAGCTCCCGCAGCAGCGTCCCCGTCGAGATACTGTCGCTGCTGTAGTTGCGCAACAGTCGCTCGTGTCGCCGTTCCAGTGCAGCGACCCGCTGTTCGAGGATACTCACGACCGCCCGTGTCCCGCCTTGCGACTCGACCACGTCGAAGACGAGTCCGTCGTGGCGAGCCTGCAACCGTTCGGCGTCCGTGACAATCGCGGTTCCGACATCTATGGTCGCCTCGCTGTACTCCTGGCGCGTGATGTTCTCGGCGGCGGGCATCACGTAGCCCGTCGAGTTGGCGGTCTCGACGACTTCCGGCGGTGCGCCGTCGGACGTAGACAGGGCGCCGCCGAGGCCGACGATGCCGATGCTTGCTGCGGCGAGGAGGGCAACACCGAGGAGGGCGGCTGTCGTAGCGCGGCGAAACCGGGACATCTTACCTCCGATGTTCCACCCCGGTGTATAAAAACGTCGCGGGGTGCATTCTGTCGTCCGGTCTCTGTGGGTTCGGATGCAGGCAGGCCTGTCATCTCCCCGACGTGGCAGGAACCACTGCAGGCGAGCGCCCTCGCACGTGTACGGACAGTCCTCCCACCGAGAGTGTCATCGAAAGGGTTTTTCTCGCGGGAGGAGACAGTCTCAGGTATGTGTTCACGGTCGCCCGTCGCCCCTCTCCCTGCTTGGAGTTTTCTGCTCGTTGCCCTGCCAGTGTTCGTCAGCGTGGTGCTCGCCGGAGGGGCACTCGCTGCCGGGCACGGGGCGGCGGCCGACCAGGCGGTTCAGAACGGGACGATGACACTGGAGAACAACACGATCGAGGTGAACGTCGACGCAGACGGCGAC
>PXQK01000105.1:1934-5815 GCA_003022085.1 Halobacteriales archaeon QH_10_65_19
CGAAACGTTCCGGAACGCGAGCCAGCAGGTCGACGCCGAGCGGAGCCGGTCGATCCGGATCACCAACGAGACGTGGACGAGCAACAGGACCGGTACAGGCGAGAACGCGACCGGCCGACTGTCGCTGTCGTTCACCTGGGAGAACTTCGCCCGGGTGGACGGGGACCGCCTGATCGTCGACGACGCGCTTGTCACCGCCGACGGGGGCACCTGGCTCGACGGACTGACGGCCGATCAGGAGCTGATTATCCGTATCCCCGACGGCTACGGCGTCTTCGATGCGAAGGTCGACCCCCGGGACGGCGCGCTCCGGTGGCGTGGCCCGATAGACTTCGACGCGACGACGCTCCGGGCCACGTTCATCGGGGACAGCGCGACACCGGAGCCGGACCCGTCGGATGACTCGAACCTCGTGCTCTGGGGGGGGCTGGGGGTGTTCGTCGTGGTAGCTGCAGCCGTCGCCGTGTTCCTGGTGAACCGCCGGGATGGACTGTTCTCTGGATCAGCCGGGTCGGACGACGGACCTCCGGCTGCTGGGGCAGGCACGCCGCCGGAGCCGACCGACACGGCGGACTCCCAGCCCGAACCCGGACCCGAGCACGAGTCCGTGACCCCTGGGGCGGAGATCAACGAGGAGTTACTCAGCGACGAAGAGCGCGTCGAGCGGCTGCTGGAAGCCAACGGCGGGCGCATGAAGCAGGCACACATCGTCGAGGAGACCGACTGGTCGAACGCGAAAGTGTCGCAGCTGCTCTCCTCGATGGAGGACGAAGGGCGCATCGACAAACTCCGGATCGGCCGCGAGAACCTCATCTCCTTCCCCGACGTGGACATCACCGGGATCGAGAACGGGGAGTAGCCGCGACTCTCGTCGGCGAACGGTGACGGTTGAGAGACAACTGGTTACGAGTTTCCCGGGATCTGGAAACGTTTATCGGGTGTCAGTCCCGAAACGTCTGTGTATGAAAATCTTAGTAACTGTAACGGAGGTGGCGGAGGCCGACGACGAGTTCGAGATCGAGGGTCTTACCATCGACAAGCGGTACCTGACTTACGACCTCAACGAGTGGGACAACTACGCCGTCGAGGAGGCGGTCCAGCTGGGCGAGGAGCGCGATGACGTCGAGGTCGTCACTGCCACGGTCGGCCCGGAGCGGGCCGAGGAGACGATCAGGCAGGCGCTCGCGAAGGGTGCCGACCGGGCGATCCGCGTCTGGGACGAGCAGCTTGCGGGGACGATGATCGACGCCGCGACGAAGGCGCGTCTGCTCGCGGCCGTCGCGCGCAAAGAGGACCCCGATTTCGTGTTGTCGGGCGTTCAGTCCAACGACGTCGCTTTCGGCGCGACCGGTGTCGCGCTGGCGGCCGAACTCGGCTTCGAGTGGGCTGCTGTCGTCAACCAGCTCGACGTCGACGCCGACGCGACCGTCGCGAGCGTCCATCGCGAACTGGAGGGCGGCGTCGAGGAACTCACCGACGTGGAGCTGCCGGCGGTGCTGACGATCCAAACGGGGATCAACGAGCCACGCTACGCGAGCCTCCGGGGCATCCGGCAGGCCCAGAGCAAGCCCCTGGACGTGCACACGCCCGGCGACCTGGGCGTCGAACTCGGCGAGTCGTCGCTGTCGCTCACCTCTCTCGAGGTCCCCGAGACCGAGAGCGATGTGACGCTGTTCGAGGGAAGCGCAGAGGAGACGGCCGCCGAACTCGCCGAGTTCCTCAAAGAACGGGGGGCCGGCGCATGAGCGACGTCCTGGCAGTCGCGGAACACCGCCGGGGCGAACTCCGGGACGTGAGCCACGAACTCGTCACGGCCGGGCGGGAGCTCGCTGACGCCACCGGTGGCGGTCTCCACCTGGCGGTGATCAGCGGCGACGTCGGGGAGTACGCGGGGAAGCTCGACCACGAGGACGTCGACACCATCCACACCGTCGACTTCGGCGAGGAGTTCAACCACGACGTCTACGTACAGGCCACCGAGGCGCTGTACGACGCTGTCGGGCCGCAGTACGTGCTCGCGCCTAACACCGTCAACGGACTGGACTACGCGCCCGCGGTCGCCCAGCGGCTCGGCATCCCGCTCGTGACCGACGTGACCGGGATGGAGGTCGACGGCGGCCTGTCGGTCACCCGCGAGTTCTACGCCGGCAAGACCGAAGGGGACGTCGACGTCGCCGGCGACCGTGCAGTGGTGACGATCCGGCCTGGCGAGTGGCCGGCCGCCAAGGGCGTCGGTGACGCCACAATCGAGGCGTTCGACGCCGACATCGAGGAGGAAGCGGTCCGTTCGACGGTCACCGGCTACGAGGAGGTCGGCGCCGGCGACGTCGACATCAGCGAGGCGGACGTGCTCGTATCTGTCGGCCGCGGCATCGAGGAGGAAGAGAACATCGAGATCATCGAGGAACTCGCCGACGCGATGGGTGCGACGGTCTCGGCCTCCCGGCCGATCGTCGACAACGGCTGGCTCCCCCAGGACCGGCAGGTCGGCCAGTCCGGCAAGAAGGTGACGCCGGACATCTACATCGCGGTCGGTATCTCCGGCGCCGTCCAGCACGTCGCCGGGATGAAAGGCTCTGACACGATCATCGCGGTCAACACCGACCCGAGTGCTCCGATCTTCGACATCGCCGACTACGGAATCGTCGACGACCTGTTCGACGTCGTTCCGGCACTGACCGCGGAGTTCGAGTAACCACTTTTTACTCCCTCGGGTTTCCTCGCTTGCTACGCTCGCTGCGGGAACCACTCGGATCAGCCGAATACAGCCCGTAGTGCACGAATTTCCTCGCGGAGTGCACTGTGTTTCAACAGCCCGAACCCGGCCGCGATCAGGGCGAACCCGGCGGCGGTCGTCGGTGCGAGCCCCTCTCCGAGGAGCAGCCAGCCCCCGAGCGCGGCGAAGACCGGGACGGCGTAGGCGACGAGGTTGACCTCGACCGGACCCACGCGGTCGAGCAGTTCGAAGTACAGCAGGTAGCCCGCCCCCGCAGCCACGACGGCGAGGTACGCGAGGCCCGCGAGTGCGCTCCGCGACCACGTGACCGTCCCAACACCGCCGACTGGGGCGGCGACCAGCGTTCCGTGCAAGACGACGGCTCCAACGAGCATCATCCATGCCTGAAGCGAGGCCACCGGCAACCCGGTCCGGAGCCGGCGGGTGAGCACGGCACCCAGCGCGAACGCGGCGGCGGACAGGAATACCAGGAGCACGCCGACCGTCTCCGACGCGGCGAGTGTGGTAGGGTCCGGGTCGGCCACGACGGCGACGCCACAGAGCCCGAGCAGCAGGCCGAGGCCGCCGACCGGCGAGAGGCGCTTCCCGGGCAGCAGGAGCCGGGCGAACCCGGCCGCCAGAATCGGGTCGAGGCAGATCACTACGGCCGCGACGGCGCTGGTGACATGCTGCTGGCCGGCGAACAATAGCGCGTGGTGGGCCGCGACGAACAGCGTCCCGCCGGTCGCCACGGCGTACCACTCCTCGCGGGCCGCGGGTCGCCAGCGTTCCCTTGCGAGGGCCGCGAACGCCAGCAGCAGGACGCCAGCGATGTCGAACCGCAGCGCGGCGAGCCACAGCGGCGGGATGTCGACGACGGCCGCTCTCGCGGCGACAAAGGAGAGTCCCCAGACCGCCGAGAGTACGAGGAACAACACTGCCGTGGTGTATCGGCCGGAGTCCATGGGTGTCCTTGGCGCGGAGCTGTCAAATAAATTATCATTATGTTGATACGTATCAACACGATCCTCGACCGATCTCCAAAAGATTAACCGGGACACACACCAACACCAGACGATGACAAACGGCGGGACGGCAGCCGGACCCGCGGCGTTCACGGCGCTGGGCGAGCAGCTCCGGCAGGCGCTCTCCGAGCGGGAGTTCG
>PXQK01000106.1 GCA_003022085.1 Halobacteriales archaeon QH_10_65_19
TGGGCTTCGCGTAGACCGTGGCTCTAGCGGAGGGAGCCAGCATTCGACAAACTCCCAATTCCCGTTCGAAGGTCGCTTCGTCTGTTATTTTCGTCCACTTAAGTGTAAGATATTCAACGTGCAAAGCCGAGTTTTAATTTACTGTTGTTTCCGCTCATATTCTAATTTTATGCAACTCAGATAGCCTTTAAATGAATAAATCTACTGAGCAGCTGTTCGATCCACCGCTTGTGGTAGCACGCCCAGAGATTTCCATGCGCCGTTACCGTCTCTTTCGCCGTTCGTTCGAACACGGCTTTTTCGGACAAACAACACGCTTATTCCGAACGGGCGGGGAGATACACCAACGCGATGAGCACAGACATCCCAGAGGGCGAAGATGCCTTCGAAGCGGTCTGTGAGGAGCTTGTCGAGCGGATCCTCGCCGACGAGATCGGGCGCGACGACCTCGAATCCGCCAAAACCGAGGTCTGTGGAAAGTACTCCTCCCCGAAGGTCCCCAAAAACTCGGAGCTGCTGGATTTCGCGCCCGACGAGCGCCGGGAAGAGCTGGAGTCGGTCCTCCAGCGCAAGCCCGTCCGGACTGCCTCGGGCGTCTCGCCGGTCGCGATCATGACCTCGCCCCACCGGTGTCCCCACGGCAAGTGCCTGTACTGTCCCGGCGGCCCGGACTCGGAGTTCTCCAGCGCCCAGAGCTACACGGGCCACGAGCCCGCAGCGGCGCGGGGCAAGCAAAACGACTACGACCCCTACGGCCAGGTGACGCTCCGGCTCCACCAGCTCCGGGAGATCGGCCACCCCGTCGGGAAGGTCGAACTCATCCTGATGGGCGGGACGATGACCGCCCGCAGCCACGACTACCAGGAGTGGTTCCTCAAGCGCGCGCTGGCGGCGATGAACGACTTCGACCCCGAGGCCGAACCCCAGCCCGCACAGGGGGTGAGCTTCGCGCAGGATCCCGACGAGCGCGAATTTCAGTATCTGGAGGACGTGATCGCGGAGAACGAGGTCGGCGACGTCCGCAACGTCGCCACGACATTCGAGACCAAGCCAGACTGGTGTGATCCCGAGCAGATCGACCGGATGCTGGACCTCGGCGGGACCAAGGTCGAGGTGGGCGTCCAGACGACCTACGAGCGGATCAACCGGGAGATGCACCGCGGCCACGGCACCCAGGACTCGATCGACGCCAACCGCCGCCTGCGGGATGCGGGGTTCAAAGTCGGGTTCCACATGATGCCCGGCCAGCCCGGAATGTCCGAAGAGATGTGTCTGGAGGACTTCCGGCGGATCTTCGATCGCCCGGAGTGGCGGCCCGACTACCTCAAGATCTACCCGACGCTCGTCGTCGAAGGAACGGCGGTCTACGACTGGTGGCACGAGGACGAGTTCGAGCCCCTCGGCAACGAGGAGGCCGCCGAACTCGTCGCGGAGATCAAGTCGATGATCCCCCGGTACACGCGCCTCCAGCGCGTCCAGCGCGACATCCCCGCGGACTTCATCGAGGGCGGCGTCTGGAAGTCCAACCTCCGCCAACTGGCCCGCAAGCGCATGGATGAACACGGCTGGACCTGCGACTGCATCCGGTGTCGGGAGGTCGGACACAACGACGAGGAGCCCGAAGACGTGGAACTCGACGTCACGACCTACGAGGCGGCCGGCGGCACGGAACAGTACATCAGCTTCGAGGACTTCGAGAAGGACCTGCTGGTCGGATTCTGCCGGCTGCGGTTCCCGAACGACCCCGTCCGTCGGGAGCTACAGGATGCCGCCGTCGTGCGGGAGCTCCACGTCTACGGCAGCCAGGTCGGCGTCGGCGAGAGTGCGAACGAGGACGAAAGCGCGGGCAAGGGCGAGGATCCGGTCGGTGAGCACCAGCACAGGGGGTACGGCCGGCGGCTGCTGGCGGAGGCCGAACGGAGCGCCGCCGACGCGGGCTACGGGAAGCTGGCGGTGCTCAGCGGCATCGGCGTCCGTGAGTACTACCGCGAGAAACTCGGCTACAGGCAGGACGGCCCGTACGTGAGCAAGCGCCTTGAGCGAGATAACGTGTAAGCCAGGGACGCAACAGGCAGGGTGGCGTACGGCCAGCAGCACTGATAGGGTCGTGCGTGACTCTTTACCGCTATGGTGTCACTCGTTCCGTGTGTCAGCCCGTGAAACCACCAGAAATGGTACCCGGTCCTGAAAATAATCACGCACGACCCTATGACTCTACGTCCCTGTACGTCCACATCAGACACCTCTATAGCGGTCCACAGCCGAAAATATAAGATATTAGACGGTTTTTTGATCGTGGGGGACCGAGAGAGAGACACAGATGCCACTCGACGTGGGAGGCCGACCGGAGCGGCACGGGCAGGCGAATACGCCGGACGCCGGGGACGGTAGTGAGAACGGTGCGCCGGCCTTTCCGGCGGGAGGGGGGACGACACTCGCCAGGTTCGACCGGCCGCGGGGTAGCGGGACGACGCTCGCTGTTATCGCTGATCCCCACCTGACGCCCGCGGATCGGGGGACGTTCAACGTCTACCACCGGACAAAACAGCGGTTCCAGATGGCCGTCGCGGACACACACCGGCTCGACGTGGACGGCATGGTCGTCGCCGGTGATCTCACGAAAGACGGCACGTCCGAGGAGTTTGCGCTGGCGGCGGAGCTGCTGGCGACCGCGCCGGAGCCGGCGCTGTCCGTGCCGGGGAACCACGATCTCACACCGTGGTCGGAGTCGTCCCCGGCGGCGTTCGGGCGGCGGTACGCGGGCGGCCCGTACCCGGTGACCCGGGAGATCGGCGGCGTCCCGGTGTCGCTGCTCGACAGCACACATCCCGAGAG
The DNA here is from genome assembly GCA_003022085.1 of Halobacteriales archaeon QH_10_65_19. Next base: position 2,836 of record PXQK01000106.1, read on the forward strand.
CGGCGGATCCATTGGAGGAGCGCTCGACGCCACGGCGCTCCAGAAGCTCGCCAACGACGGCGTGACGGCACCGCGAATCGCCGTTGTTCACCACGCGCTTGCCCCGCTGCCGGACCCGATCGACGCGGCCTGTCCCGAACCGCAGTACCGCCTCCAGGGACCGGCGGCGACCGCCGACGCGCTCGCTGACGCCGGGGTTGAGCTGGTTGTGACCGGCCACGCCCACTGGCCGTACGCGACCACGTACCGCGGGCTGGGAGTCGTCGGCGCCCCGGGCTGTTCTTCTTTTCCGCCGGCGTACCTGCTCTTTCACCTCGACTCACGGGGAACGACGGTTTCGATCGTCCCGCTGGCCGACGAGGCCGGCCTGACCGAGGCCTACGAGTTCGCGGTCACCGATCCCCGATGCGGGGACGCGATCCGCCAGGCGGTGATCGAGGGGTACTTCGGACGGTTCCCGGTGGTGGACGAGATGGAGGACCACGTGGCCGCCGATGCGCCGGCTGCGACCTGGATCCACCAGTGAGGGTGGGCCAGCCAGAATCATGACGGATGTATCCACGCGGATCGACTGGTCGACAATGGACCGCGATCCGCAAACGGGGGAGTCGGCAGTTACCGCAGTGCCGACTCGACCATCCGTCGGGGGAACCCGGTGATCAGCTCCCACAGCCCCCTCTTTTTCTCGTCCGAGCGCAGCCGCGACCGGAGCCGCTGGCTGAACAGCTCGACGGAGATGATCAGGATGAAGATCGCAAACAGCGTCGCCATCATGTCCGTGAACCGGAGGAGGTTCCGCTGGGATTCGACGATGAACCCGAGGCCCCCGGCGCCGATAACGCCGACCGTGACGGCGATGCGGACGTTGATCTCGAAGATGTACAGCGTCCACGCGATGAACGCCGTCCGGACCTGACTCAACATGCCGAAGAACACGACCTGTGGCCTGCTGGCGCCCGTCGTTCGCATCGCCTCG
>PXQK01000107.1 GCA_003022085.1 Halobacteriales archaeon QH_10_65_19
CACCGACGCTGAAAGGCTACATCCGGAGAGGAGTTTTCACGACCGACAAACCGAATATCTGGACACACGTAATCGGTAGAGATTTATCCCAATCACTGGGAGGATGGTCGTCGGAGGTGGTTAGAGCCAGGGGAAGCCACCCCGCCGCTTCCGGGACCGGCCTCGCGTGCGGATGCGGCCGGTCCCGAGGAACAGGCGCGTGCCGACGTAGAACGGCAGTCCGACCACCAGGTTCACCGCCAGCAGCGGCAGCCAGGGGTGGACATCGTGCAGCGCGAACAGCACGCCGGACGGGAGCACCTGGAGGTACCGGTGTTCGGTTACGTAGTACTGGAAGAAGCCGGTTTCGGTCGGCGTCGTGATCGTCACCGTCGCGTTGACCGTCTCACCGGACGGGACAACCGCCCGGGAGGGCTCGACTGCGACGTCCTCGCCCCCAGGTTCGAGCACGACAGCGGTCGAGATGAATCCACCGTTGCCCACCACGTAGGGGAGCGTGTCGCTCGTGCCCTGGCGGATTGTCGTCGGGTTGTCACTGTCGAACTCGGCGCTGACGATCCCGTACTCCTGTGTTCCGGCGGGCACGAGCATCGCCGCCATCGCGGCGACGACGACTACCAGCGCGAGCGCGATGGCGATCAGGTTCACACTCATCCCGTCGTCCCGCCCGCGGCTGCGCTCCCGCTGGTTGTCGTCTTCGAACACCCCGAGGAAGAGGTACAGCCCCACTGTGATGGCGAACACGAGATACCCCAGCCCCTGGGTGCCAAGCAGTGCTCTTGTCCCGAGGATCTGTGCAAGTGTCTGCTGGATCGACTGGAGGGTTGACTGGATCCCCTCCACTGCGGCGCCGAGCGCGGGGACAACAAACACCTCACCGGTCGGCTGCCAGGCGACGGCGACGATTGTCGCGTCCTGGACGGGCGGTTCGCCGGAGTCCTGGTCGGTGAAGGGGTTCGCGTCCCCGCGCGTGATGTACCCTCGTTCTGTCTCGTCAACGACCCGGTGGGTCGTGAGCCCCCCGCCCTCGATCTGGTTGGCTTCGTAGACAACGACGTCACCGGGTTCGACAGAGCCGGTGATCGCCGGCGGAACCGCGACGAACCCGTCGCCGGCAGACAGCGTCGGCTCCATGCTGCCGCTCGTCACGTAGCTGAACAGGATCGGCTGTCCGAGCACCTGCCCAAGTACCAGCGCAACTACCACGAGTACGATCAGCAGCTGCACAACCAGCCAGAGGGCCCGTCGTGGTGTCATCGGTACGAGCCGCTGAACACCCGCGCGCCACAGGAGCCACAGTCGACCGAGACGCTGACGACGTCGCCCGTACAGCAGGACTTGCGCACGTCCTCGACCTGTTCGAGGTCGGCCTCGCAGACGGGACACTCCTGGAGAAACGCCCGCAGCCCGGCGAGCAGTTCCGTCCGCTGGCGGTCGCCGAGAGCGTCCCAGTTCCCCAGACACTCCGCGAGCGTCGGCTCGGCCGCCAGGTCGGCGTAGAACGCCGCGTCGGACGTCCACTCCGCGATCAGATCCCCCTCGTAGGTGACGCCGAACTGGTCCTCGTCGACGAACGACAGTGCCGCCGGGTCGACGTCCAGTACCGTCGCGAGGTGGCCGGCAGCCCGCTCGTCGTCCGCGCGGAACTGCCGGATCCGGCGCCACCAGACGTCGCTGAACTCGTCGGTGAGACAGAGGTCGTCCTCGTCCGCACACGGCTCGACGACGCCGGCCGAACTGAGCAGCTCCTCGGTCCCCGTGTCGTCGGCGTCCGTCGCGTCCACCGCACTCCCCTGTGTAGCGGCGTCGTGGGCGGCCACGTCCTTGCCGAACGCGCGCAGTACCCGGTCCGGGAAGTATCGCTGGGTCAACTCGGGCGTACCCGGTACGAGGTACCCACGGAGATAGATCGCGGCGACGGAGATACCCAGTACGAGGAGCCCGCCGACTGGACGCCAGCTCACGCCAACGACGGCGGCGAGGGCACCCGCGAGCACCGCGTTGACGGCCGTGCACGGGAGACACCGGTTCCTGCCGGTGTACTCCGGCTGTCTGAACCGTTCGACAGTGTGCCTGATTCGATTCATTGGTCTGTCGAACCTGTTGGTGTTCATCCCACATGTATGTTTCACTGATTACAGCGCTCGCCCCCCGTTCAGGGGGTAGCAGTTGGACTATCGCGATCATCCTGACTTCGTTTAGGGACCTCCTGAAACAGTTCCGGCGACTGGGACGGCAGTTTCAGTGTCGGAAAAGCGGCCAGTTATCAACGTAAACGGAGAGCGAGCGGACCGTCTCCGCGCGGTTCAAGGCTCAGAATGGCACGTTCTCGGCCACGAAGAAAATGAGGACCGAGACGGAGATCACGCCGACGATGAAGGCAGCGGCAAGGCCGGTGGCCATGGGGACCATCGCGTTGGCGTGGCTGGCGAGCGTCTCGGTGCGGTCGTTGCCGAAGACGGTCACTTCCGTCCGCTCGGTCGCCATACCCGCCTCGACGGACTCCAGGTCGTCGATCGCCGCCGCGACCAGCGACTCTACGAGGTCGACGAGGGCGTCGTCGGGAATCTCCGCACCGACCTGGTTCTCGGCGTCGACGGTGTTGACAGCGTGGTTGTCGCTGGTCATCACCTCTGCAGTGTCGACGCGGCCGAGCGAGTCGAGCATGTGCTCGCGGAGGCCGGGCTCCATGTTGTTGCCGTCGACAAGGACGTAGGCAGTCAGGTGGTCGTCGATTTCGAGCACCGCCACGCGGATGCCGAGGGGGCCGATCCCCTCCTCGGGCTCCCAGGGCGTCCTGTCCCAGGCCGTCCCGAGCTTGAGCGGGTGCTGCTCCAGGCCCGCGAGACGCTCGCCGATCCGTCCGGCGCCCACGATCAGGTCGAAGGAGTGGTAACTGCCCGGCACGACGTGACCGATGTCGTCGCCCTCGAGGCCGTCGTTGCAGTTGTGTGCGTCGGCAAGTAACACGTCGTCGATCCCGTCAGAGCGGGCTTCCGAGGCGGCGGCCAGGCCGACAGCGTACTCGACGTCGTCCGTACACGCCGGCGAGAAGGTGTTGACGAGGAAGGCGCTGTCACCGAAGGCATGACCGGTCAGCGTGGCGTCCTCCTCCGTAGTGCGGACGCCCCGGGTCGCCGTGTCGGTGTACTCGACCCCCTCGATGGCGCGCTGGGCTGTCGCACAGATGGTGTCGACATCGCGCTTGGTGACCAGGTTGAAGTCGTGCCCTGCCGTGGCGTGTGGAGCGAAGCTCAGGGCGTCGGTCGACTCGGCCAGATGGACCGGGAGGCTGCCGCCGCCGATGTCGCCCAACGGCCCCGGGTGGATCATCGGCAGCGTGAACCGCGCTTTCTCCTGGCCCTCGGGCCGGCGAAACGAGAGGACTGTCACCGGAACAACCGCCCTCTCGCCGATCTCCTGGAAAAAATCCTCGAGTTCGCGCGAGTCCTCCGCAAGGTGGCCGATGAACCCCTGGACGAAGTCGAGCACCGAGACGTCCAGCGACGACTGCCAGGGCCGGTCGACGATGGACAGGAACACCAGTACCGCCGCTGCGTGGACGAGACAGGTGATCCCGAGCAGGACGAAATCGAACGGGTAGATACTGTACTGGAGTTCGAGCTCCGTGTGTTCGGGCCGGGCGAAAAACGTCTCCAGGAACGGCCCTCCGACCTGGAGATAGTAGAGCGTCCCGCTGTAGACGAACAGCAACACTGCCGCGGCGAGCGTCTGGATGCTGGCCGGAAACACCGCCCGAAGCAGGCTCCGGGTGGAGGTCGCCAGGATGACGAACAGGCGGAGCGCGAAGACGGCAGCCAGCGCCACCAGCAACGCGTCGAGGACGAACTCCTGGGTGAGCCCCAACAGCGCCGACACCAGCACCGCGATCACCAGCACGGCGACGATGAGGAATTCACAGATCAGCGCCAGCAGCGACGCGCGGTCGCTCGTCAGCCGCCCGCCGAACGCGCTGTCGACGGGCACTGTGAGGACGCTCGCCGCGACCGTCGGGAGGCCGATAAAGAAGATCCCCCGCGAGGCGTCGTCGAGGGGGTACGCCGAGTCGAAGGCGAGGATACCCGTGAGTGCGGCGAGGGCGAGCGACAGCGCGAGACTGGAGTACCACCGCGGAATCCTGAAGATGTACCGCGACAGCCCCGCAAGGTTGCTCTGTGTTGTCGTCACTTGTATACTGACAGGTGTGCCCACGGTTAAAGATGTATGGTTCGTTGCCGCCACAGAAACTGCACACGAGTGTCGTCAATCGCGGACGGCACCGAGTGCTGCGCGCGTCCCGTCGACGCCGTTCGCCAGCAGGGCCTTCGGAAACGACCGGCGAGCACCGTCGAGTGCCGACTCGAGCGCGTCCGCGGCGTGGTCGGTGACGGGCTCACCGTGACCCACGAGGACCCGTTCCGGTTCTAACCCCGCGAGCTCCACCGGTGGCTGGAGCCGGCGGAGGTAGCTCAGCCCGAGCCGTTCGTCGCCGACCCGGTGTACCTCGCAGGTCCCCATCGAGTCCGGGGCGACGAGCGTCGCAGTCGGCTCGTGGTACAGGAACACCTCCTGCCACAGTGGGAACGGCCGGCAGGGAAAGGTGTGAAACCCTGCGGCCGGACCCCCGGGTGCGACTGTGTACCGCTCGATTGGCGCGTCGACCCGCTCGTCGACGCGGTCCATCCACGTGGGGACCGAGACGGAGACGTCGTGCCGCCGTGCTATCGCGCCGGCGTCGCGGGCGTGGTACGCCGAGAGAACGGCGACGCCTGCGACCTCGCCGAGTGACGCGACCAGTTCGTCGACTGTCGGCGCGTCCAGCGGGTCGAGCAGCCAGACGCCCGCGTCAGTCCCCAGTGCGTGGCTCGCGCGCTGGGACTTCTCGCCGGGGTGGGAAATCCAGCTGACGCCGTCCTCCCACTCGGCCGTGACCTGTGCCTCCTCCGTGACGCCGCGCTCGTACATCTCCATGCGCCTCCGTCGTCGCGGCACTCACAAAGGGTATTCGCACTGGTGGTGTGGCGGTGTCATTTCACCGGGGGAAAACACCGCCGTGCGAACGGCGTTAGCGTGAAGCCGCTGGCGGCCCACAGTCGTGTATGGCCGAGGTCACGGGTCCGGAGCTCGCCTTTCGCCTCTTCGTGGCAGGGGTCAGTGTACTCGGCCCGACCGTGCTGTACTTCGGGCTCTGTCGGTTTCTCGAGTGGCTCAGGGACGACGAACTCGTCGAGCACCTCGCCGCCCAGGGGGTTATCGAACACCCCGAGATGACGACCGAAGAAGTCCTCGAGAAGGTTGCGGATACCGGGTCGGCCCCGCGACGCTGTACACGCTGTGGCGCGCGCAACGCCTCCGGGGCGTCGGCCTGCCGCAACTGCTCGACCAGCCTGGAGTAGCGTTACTCCACGGAGAGGATCTGCATGCGGTGGGCCTCGACCTCCTCGATCATCGCGCCCCAGCCGCCGACCTCGACCACGCCGTTGTCCGTCTCGAGGAGCATGGCGACCTGTCCGCCGTACGTCGCAATCTGATCCGTTCCCTCGTGCTTGGATCCGCTGATGATAATCTCGGAAACGGTTCCCTCGACCGTCCGGTCCCGGCCAGTTTCGGTGTTGTACCCGTCGACGCGCACCCGGACGGTCGCGCCCTCTTTGAGGAGCGGCGCCACGTCACGGACGCAGTACCGGATGTCGATGTAGTCGGCACTGTCGTTCTCGGCCGACTCCCGGTAGTACGACTCCCAGATGTCCCACTGCGTGGTCAGGAAAAACCAGTGGAAGACGTAGGTATGTGTCCGGTCGTCGACGAGGATTCCGTACACGTTGGCCGACCCCGCGTGGGGGACGAAGCAGGCTTTCGTCCGGTCGACGGTCACCACGAACGGCGAAGGCAGGTTCCGGTAGCGGACCTCCGACGCCACCTCCGAAACGTCCTCGACCGGGGGCAGCGTCTCCGACCCGGTTCCGTTGTCGGTGAAAATCGAGAGCTTCACGCTCGCACCGTTGTGCTTTGCCGTCTTCAGCGCGGGCCGGAGCCGCTGGTAGTGGTCCAGGCTCATCGACGCCTCCACCTGGTTGTTCGCCTCTCGGATGAACTCGTCGGCCTTGTTCAGCACCGTCTCGAACCGCTTGACGATGCTGACCACGCCCTCGTCGATCGCCGGTTCCTCCCAGCGGTGCTCGATCTCGGTGGCGGCGTCGGTAAAGCGGGTCGCGCGCGTCTCGAGGTCCTCGCGCATCGTGTCGAGGTCGTGTGCCCGGGCGTGCAGCGAGTCCTGCTCGTACAGTTCGACGTACCCCGCGCTCTCGAGGTCCCGTAACACGTCGTAGATCCGCGGATCCGGGACGTTGCTCGCTTTCACGATGTCGGTCGCCGGTGCCGCGCCCAGTTCGAGAATCGCGACGTAGGCGTCGGCCTGGTAGGGCGAGAGGCCGGCCTCCTCCAGAACGCCGACGAGTTCGGAGCGGTCCACGGTCACCACCCCACCGAGCGGCGATCCGGGTGAAACCGCTGTGGTCCGACAGCCGTACAGCCAGTGGTACCGTCATACGGAACGACCGGGACGCACCTCCCTGATCTCGTCCGGCAGATCTGTCTCGCGGACCCCGTCCGACGGTACAGTGTCAGAAGGACTCTCATTAAACTAGTCAATAACACCAATTGTAAAAGATTTAGGGGGTTGGTGCGTAACGGGGGGTATGGACGATACCCCGCGGGACACGGTGTCGCCGTCGCGGTGGCACGGCGAGAGTGCGCGAGCGCTCACCCGGACCGGGGGGACCGTGACACCGGAGCTGTCACCGCCCGAGCCCGATCCTGCGGCGGACGTACACCTGTGGGACAGCTGGCTCCTCCGGAACCGGTACGGGGAGGTCGTGACCGTCGACGGGTGGCAGCTGCTGTTCGCGCTGACGACACCCGCAGAGCTGTTGCCCGGGAAGCGCCACGACAGCGCGGAGATACGGTACTTCTACTCGGGCGACGGTCGCAACTGGGAGCTGGGGGGGCGCGTCTTCGAGGGCGGGGCGCTCGGGCAGCGCCAGTGGGCGGGTTCGACCGTCTACGACGGGGACGACATCTACCTGTTCTACACCGCGGCCGGAGACGGAGACGCCGCAGAACTCACCTACAGTCAGCGGATTGCCGCCGCCCGCGGCGGCGGAATCACGGTGTCGCCAACAGGGGTCGGGATCGACGGCCCCTGGACCCACGAGATCATTCTGGAACCGGACGGCCAGTACTACGAGACCGAGAAGCAGGCCCGCGGGATGATCTACACCTTCCGGGATCCGTGGCTGTTCGAGGATCCGGCGACAGGCGAAACACACCTGCTGTTCGAGGCGAACAGTCCTGTACCCGAGGGGAGCGACCGCTGTAACGGCGACGCCCACAGGCAGGAGTTCAACGGCAGCGTCGGGGTCGCGCGCTCGCCCACGGACGACGTCCTGGAGTGGGAGCTCCAGCCCCCGCTTTTCGAGGCTGTCTGTGTCAACCAGGAGCTCGAACGGCCACACGTCGTCGTCCGGAACGGCCGGTACTACCTGTTTTTCTCCAGCCACAGACACACGTTCGCTCCGGGATTCGAGGGATTCGACGGGCTGTACGGCTTCGTCGCGGACTCGCTGTTCGGCGCGTACGAGCCGCTCAACGGGTCGGGGCTGGTGCTGACGAACCCGGCGAACGCACCGTACCAGTCGTACTCCTGGATGGTCCACCCCCACCGCGAGGAGGTGCTCGTCCAGTCGTTCCTGAACTACCACGACTTCGACGGGACGTCGCTCGACGCGGTCGCGGAGATGCCCGAAAGCGAACAGCGCCGGCGGTTCGGCGGTACCCTCGGCGCGACGATCAGGCTGTGTCTCAAGGGGGAGACGACGCGTGTCTGTGGCGTGCTGGATCCCTGGCACATCCCGAGGGCCGACGAGGAGCTGCCGCCCCGGGAGGCGTCGTGGCCGCCGGAGGATCTGCAGCTCGACCCCGACCGGAGCCGGAGGGACACGTACGTCGGCGGGCGGCGGCCGGGCTACCGATCAGGATTGTACTAAACAGGCCCCGTCGGGACCCCGTCCGTCGAAAGCGCTCCCCAGGCGCCAGCCCGACAGCGACGTGACGGTGGCACGACCCGCCCGTGCGGCCAGCGAGAGGCCGGTGCTCGCTGGATCGGTCGGGTAGACGCGGCTCGTGAGGCAGTGGCGCCCGTTGGCGTACAGTTCGACGACCGATCCGTCGAGGAGCACCCGCAGCGAGAGCGGCTCGTCGTACGGCGTCACGTGCATTCGCTGTGTCTCGGCGAACACCCGTTTGTCGGCGCTCGCGGGCGACCTGTCGACGGTCAGCTCCCCTCCGCGCGTGTACGTAATCGGCGTGTACTCGGCCCTGTCGGGTGACTCGAGTACGGACAGCTCGAACGCCTCGGCGTCTGCGAGGCGAACCTCGAACTCCAGTTCGAGCGTCCGGCCGCCCGCGTCGAGGCGTTCGCGCTGTCCACCGTCGAGGGTGAGCGACGCCGGCAGGCCGAGCGCGGCCTCGCGGAACTCCCGGAGCTCGGCGGCGGGGCGCTGGCGGATCCGCCCGTCGTCTCCCAGCGAGATTTCTCGCGGCACGGAGAGCGCGCCGGACCAGCCCGCGTCCCACTGTGCGCTGACGTCCCGGGCCTCCGGGAGCCACCCCCAGGTGAGCCACCGGTCGCCGTCGCGCATCGACTGTGGCGCATAGAAGTCGCCGTGGTCGAGCACCCCCTGCCGCTCGATGTCGAACCCGCCGTTCCGGCGCTCGCCTAGGAAGTACTGCACCGACTCGTAGTCGGAGACGTGGAGCAGCTGCCTCCCCCCGAGGTCGAGCAGTTCCGGACACTCCCAGATCGCGCCTGCCCCCTCCCAGTCGCCGATCAGCAGCGGCCCCTCGTAGCGCCAGTCCCGCAGGTCCTCGGAGGTGTACAGCAGCACCGCCCCGCCCCTGTCGGCGACGCCGCTGCCGATGAGCTGGTGCCAGATCCCGTCTTCCCGCCAGACGGTGTGGTCGCGGAACTCGGCCGCCCACTGTTCGGTCTCGAGCAGTTCGACGTCGTCTGGCGGTTCCGTGATGACCGGGTTCTCGTTGTGTTTGGTCCACCCACAGAGGTGTGCGCCGTCAGCCGTGGCGAGGCACGGGAGCTGTTCGCGCCCGTTACCCCCGGTGTAGAGGATTGTCGGCGTCCCGCCGTCGTCGACGGCACAGCCCGACCAGCAGCCGTCCCTGTCCGGGCTGTCGGGCGAAGGCGACAGCGCGACCGGCTCGTCGGCCCACGTGAGCAGGTCGTCGCTGACCGCGTGGCCCCAGTGCATCGTGTTGTGGAACGGGCCGCCGGGGTTGTACTGGTAGAAGACGTGGTACCGCCCGTCGTGCTTGATGAGGCCGTTGGGGTCGTTCAGCCAGTTGGCCGGCGGCGTCAGGTGGTAGGACGGCCGGTGGGGGTCCTCGGCCAGGCCGGCGCGTATGGCCGAGAGGTCGACCGCCTCCCACGGCCGGCCCGGATGCTCGTAGCCGCCGGCCAGCGCCCCGAGACAGCCGGCCAGGACCGCGTCCCGGTTGTCGGCGAACGCTCCGGCGGCCGGGCCGTCGAAGGTCAACCCGGCACCGACCCCGAGCACAGCCCCCGTCCCGTTGTTCCAGGAGACGACGCGCATCTCCGCGGGCACGTCCTGTTCGCCGCAGACGGTCGAGGCGAGTATCTCGCCCCGTGACGGCAGTATATTCTCGTACCGGGCGACTGTCGGTGCCCCGTGTTCCCTGACAGGAATCCGCAGCGAGTCGAACGCCGACGGGACGGGGTGGTCGTCGTGCATCGAACGCCAGAGCAGCCCGGTCGGCTCTGCCGCACCGTCGTTGGTGACGACGTCCGGCGGTACCGTCTCGACGCCGAGCGCGTCGACGCCCGCCATGGCGGCGCCCGTCAACAGCAGGCCGCCGCCGTCTGCGAGGAACGCGTCGACCGCCGCCGCGGCGTCCGCGAGCGGGTTCGACCCGCCGATCGGCCTGTCGCGGTGCCACCAGAGGACGTCGAAGCGGTCGGTCGACCGGCGTCCGACCGGCCGTCCGCCTCCGGCGCCGTCCCCGGCCAGCGAACCGAACGGGACGAACTCGGCCGCTCCCCCGCGTTCGCGAAGGTGTGCCAGGGCGGCGCGCTGCTCGCCGGTCCCGTCGCCCTTCTGGAGGAGCCCGACGCTGCCGACTGATTCGACCATACCGAACGGATACTACACCCGTTAGTAAAGATTTGACGAACTCCCGCGCACCGGCGCAAGCCGAACAGGTTATGGGTGGGAGGATGGAAGAAAGCCGCATGTGGCCCTGGGGACACCTTGCCGTCGCGTACCTGCTCTCGACCGGGTACGTGCGCGCTCGCTTCGACCGGCCGATCCGGGGCGGACCGGTCTTGTGGCTCGCGCTCGACAGCCAGCTCCCCGACCTCGTGGACAAGCCCCTCGCCTGGTACGTCCGCACGCTGCCGACGGGTCGGTCGCTGGCGCACTCGCTGCTGGTCGTAGTGCCGCTCGCCGTTCTGGCGTACGTCCTCGCGCGCCGGGTCGGCAGGCGCGAGTCCGGCGCAGTGTTCGGGATCGGAGTGCTCTCGCACGTCCTCTCTGACGCGCTCCCGGCGCTCTGGAACCCGGACGCGACAGCGAGTTTCCTGCTGTGGCCGGCGCTTCCGGTGACACCCTACGAGGGTGGACCGCCGACCATACTTGAGCTGCAGCCGCGGCCAGCCCGTAGGCCAGGCCGGCGACCAGCAGGAACTCGCCCGCGAAGGCCTGGACGGCAACCAGGTACGACAGCCCGAGCAGCGCGAGGATGAAGACCGCGACGACGGTTCTGTCCTGTTGCTCCATGGTTCTGTTTCTCTCTCACTTCCGCGGCGGGTGTTTCCTCTCGGCCGGTGTACCCTCGGCTGCGCGCGCACCGAGCGCGACGACCGCCACGACGAGCAGCCCGATCACCAGGAGTGTGACGACGAGCAGCGCGACGCTGCCGGGGTTGTTCCCGACTGCTTCCCACGGCGACTGGACGAGCGCGTTGAATACATCCGGAGCAGCGACCCTGAAAAGCAGGTACATGAGCAGGATGCTGGTGCCGGCCAGCACTGTCACCGCGCCCAGGTAGAGGTGGACGGGATCCACGCGCCGGTCTGCCCTTTCCATGCGTTCGCCCCGAGGTGGGGCAGCACGAAAAAGACAGCGGAGCCAGTCACAGCGACAGCAGTAGTGCCGCGCCGTCGCGTTCGAACGTGGTACCGTAGGGCGCCGAGAGGTCCCGAACATGACTGTGTGATAACATCTCCCCGGTCAAAAGTCCGTCAACGGCCGCGACGACGGGACCGCTGTCCGGTGAAGGCAGTGGATCGCCCGACTCCCAAACCGATAAGACACGTCCGCCCCGACAGGACCCTATGGAAGAGCCCTCCCGACGACAGGTCCTCGTAGCCGCGTGCGCAGTCGGACTCGCGGGGTGCACCTCGGACGACGGAGACGGCGCGGACAACGGAGCGGACGGGGCCGCCCCCACGCCGACAGAGGCGTCGGCATCGACACCTGAAGTGACGCCGACCGGTGCGCAGGGGGCGACGCCGACCGAAACGTCCGAGGAGACGCCGACAGCGACGCCGGTCGAGGTCCACGAGGAGTACGAGACAACGGAGGTCACCGTCCGCTCGGCGGACGGCGAGGTACTGGGCTCGGTGACGGCCGCCGTCGCGGACACGTCGGACCTCCGGTATCTCGGACTGAGCGACACCGAGTTCCTGCCCGAGGACCGCGGCATGCTGTTCGTCTACGACGAGGTCCGGGACCTCACGTTCGTCATGCGGGAAATGGACTTCCCGATAGACATCGTCTACGCCGACGACGAGGGTGTCATCACGAGCATCCACCACGCACGCGCACCCGGTCCCGACGAGGACGGCAACGATCTGCGGTTCCCCGGTCGCGGGCAGCACGTTCTCGAGATCAACCGTCACTGGACCACCGACCGTGGCGTCGAGGAAGGTGACGTGCTCGCGTTCGAACTGTGACTGGACGGCGAGCCCGCCGAAGCATTCAAGCCGATGCTTTCCTTATGCTACTCCGTACTATGTGTCACCACGGTTACGACCCGGCCGACTGGCGGACCAAGTTCGAAGAGGAGCACGAGGCCGAGGAACAGGAAGACGAGAAGCCGTCCTTCCTGAACGACGAGACTGAGACTGACGTCGAACTGGTCACGGACGGCGGCGACGAGTGATCGCCCCCCGGTGAGCGCGGTCACCGCGTACAGTCGCTAGTTGTCTGCTCTGGCTCAAGAGAGCGACTGCTGACACATAGTGGTTAGTATGAAGCGACTGAATCGGTTGAGTGAACCACCGGAGGGAGTTGGATTGTAGCGTCCTGGCGGAGATTTGAACTCCGGTCTCTGGCTCCGCAAGCCAAAAGGATAGTCCACTACCCTACCAGGACTCGTCTACTGGTAGCGGGGGTCCAGCTAAAGGAGTTACGGTTCATCGACTGCGTGTAAAACGAACTTCTTGATCAACGCGTGTTTATCTTGATGATCTGCGACACGTTGGAAGTGTGGTTCGCTCGCAGCGTCTTAGATAGAGAACGTCATGAATGACCGTACACCTCACAACTGACATTTAAACAGTATAATCGAAAGAAGGATTCGAATCTTTTTATGTGAGCCGATGGAGGGATTTCAACTAAACCTTTA
>PXQK01000108.1 GCA_003022085.1 Halobacteriales archaeon QH_10_65_19
CCTCACTACGAGGGCCGAGGTGCATCAGCAAACCCGCACGTTCACAGCCGGGGGGATCAGGCAGGCAGGATTCCCCATGGAGGAATCTTCGCTCTTTAGGGCAGAGAGAAGGTCAATTCGGTCCTTCCGGTGCGTCGCTGGAGAGCCAGGTGTCGAAGTTGAAGTCCTTGTTGAGCGCCGGTCCCGGGTTGTGGTTATTCACGTAGTTGTTGGATGCGCCGAACTGCTTGAGGTATCCGAAGACGATCCAGGCGTTGTTGAGGTGGGCGACTCGCTGTGCCTCTTTGAAGTTCTCGACGTAGGTTTCCTGGTCCGTTGTCGTGCTGAACGTATCGTAGGCCGCCTGATAATCCTCGTTACACCATCTCCCGGAGTTCCACCGGCCGTCACACTGCATGGCCAGCTGCTGGACCGTCGTCTCCTCGATCCGCGCGGCGAACCCGCTCGCGTACCAGACGCCGTCCTGGTTCCAGTATTCGCTCAGCCACGTGTCCGGCGTGACGAGTTGGATGTCGAACTCGATTCCGACCTCGGCCATCTGTTCCTGAAACAGGAGGACTGCCGTCTCGCGTCGCGCCTGGAACTCCCGCTCGTAGATCGGTTTCGGGAGTGTGAGGCCGTCACCGTATCCGGCCTCCTCCAGCAGGGCGCGTGCCTCGTCAGGCTGTGCCGTCGTCCCGAACTCGAGCCCGGGATCGAAGTCCGCGACGTTCGGATGGACCGGTGCCACCCCGGAGTGGTTCCCCGGAACCATCGTTCCGTCGGTGGCAGCGCTGATCTCCTCGCGATCGAGTGCGTGTTTCATTGCCTGTCGAACCCGGTTGTCAGCGAACGGCTGGTCACCGTTTTCGGTTTCGACAGTCGTATTTAACACCATACTGAGGAGCGCCGGTGACCTGAAGGACTCTGGTTGGGTAACGTCAGACCGGTCGACACGGGTGCGCTGTTGTGGCTGCAGAACCTGGAGGGTGTCCTGCCGTTCTCCCGTGAGCGCGTCGGTTTGTGCGACCTGATCGGGGATGTTCTGGACGGTGACCCGATCGACGTACGGGTACGTGTTGCCGTTCTCGTCGGTCTCGAACCAGTCGTCGCTTCCCTCGAACTCGTAGATGTCGTCCTGTTCGAAGTTAGTGAGCGTGAACGGACCGCTTCCGAAGTCGGTCGAGGTGATCTCGTCCCAGCGGTCCTCGATCACGTTTTTCGGGGCGATATTGAACCAGCTCCCCGTCTCGGCCAGCCGGTTCGGATACCGCGGGTCGGGGGTGCTGAGCGAAATCGTGAACCTGGAGTCGTCCTCAACCTCGACAGAGGTCGCCCCGTAGAGGTCGGCTGACGCGCCCGGTGCCCGCTCTTCCTCCTGCATCAGTCCGACCGACGCTTCGACGTCCTCGGCGAGCACCTGCTGGTCGATCGTGGCAAACGTGGCGTCTTCCCGGAGCGTGAACGTCCACTCGGACCCGTCGTCGTTCGGTTCCCACTCTGTCGCCAGCCCCGTCTCGAGCTCCAGGTCCCGGTTGTAGGAGGTCAGCCGGTCGTACATCATCTCGAAAAAGATGAAGTCACCCTGGCTGTTACCCTCGTACGGACTCAACGTCGCTGGCGGAGCAATCCCCGTTACCCGGAGATGTCCACCCTGCTGGATGTCGGCACCGCCGTTGCCGTTACCGTTGCCATTGCCGTTACCGTTGCCATTGCCGTTACCGTTGCCATTACCGTTACCGTTTCCGTTACCACCGTCGTCGTCATCACCAATGCACCCGGCTAATGAAACCAGCCCACCAACCCCGATGGCCTTGAGATATCTACGTCGGTTTGTAGTTGTATCCTGACCACTGACATTCTCCTGAGCCATGATATCACCCTGCAAACGAACGATTATAAATCTTTGCTTGTAGACGCCCGAAACAGCTACTGTCCGGTGTCGCATTCTTTCCTGCATGGCACTGATCAAGTACGCCTCTGTGAAGGAGACCGACGGGCGGGTCCGCGAACTCCTCGACACCTACGAGGAGGAACACGGGAAACCTGGGTTGTTCAACAAGGCGCTGGCGAACAACGTCGGATCGGGAGTGATCGCGGCGACCCTCACTGCCGGGGACGGGACGACGTTCGCACGTAACTTAAAACGAAGCCGTGTGGCAAGGGTACATATATCCGAGAGCGGGGCGAAGGTGAGAGAGTATGACAGGCCAATCTCCGGAGGAAGCCGTAGATGAACCAACAGAGAGAGTCGAGGGACCTCTCGATTTGATCTTCCTCTCGAAAGAGGAGTTCGAATCACTGGAGCTCGACAACGACAGGGTTGTCGAGGAAATCGAGCGGGGACTCGAAGCCCACGGCAACGACAACGTGGTGATGCCCCCGAAAGACCACCTCGAAATCGAGCCGAAGTACGAGGGGCATTTCAACTACCTGAAAAGCTACGTCGGCCCGATCGACGTCGCCGGGGTCAAGGTGATCGGCGACTACTACCACAACTACAAACGGGGTCTTCCGTCGGAGCTTGCGCTGTTGACGCTGTACCAGTCTCACACCGGCGTTCCGTTCGCAATCATGGACGCCACAGTCATCACCTGGATGCGGACGGGGGCCGTCACTGCAGCCGGTGCCAAACACCTCGCACGCGAGGACTCCAGCGTGCTGGGACACATCGGCTCCAGGGGGACAGCGTGGTACAACGTCCCGATGCTCGATTCGATTTTCGACTTCGAGGAGATCCGGGTCAACAGCAAACGGGCCGAGTCCAGAGAGCGGTTCTCCAGGGAGATGTCCGACCAGCTGGGCAAGGAGGTTACTCCTGTCGACACCTCCAGAGAGGCCGTCGAGGGGGCCGACATCATCGTCGACGCGTCCCGCCTGACCGAGCCCACGGTGCTCGAACGCGAGGAGTGGATCAAGCCGGGTGCGTTGATCATGCCCTACGGAGCCGTGATGTCGGTCGAACCGGAGCTGCCATTCGAGATGGACAAGCTCATCGTCGACGACTGGCAACAGGCCAAAAGCTCCCAGATCGGCCAGCTGTACCCGCTCATCGAAGACGGCAGGCTCCGGGACGAACACATCGACGGGGAGATCGGGGAGGTGATCGCCGGGCACAAGCCGGGCCGTGAGAGTGAGGACGACCGGATCCTCTTCTGGCACAAGGGCTTTTCGATCAGCGACGTCATGCTCGGGAACCTGGCCTACCAGGTCGCACAGGAGCGGGGGATCGGCCAGCAGGTGACCTACTACGAGAACCCGGAACCGCGGTGAGGGTCATAGGGTCGTGCGTGATTATTTTCGGCACTGCTCCGAAATATCGGTGAGAGAGGATCCGAGACTCCCAATCTGTTCCAACCCGGCGGTACAGAGTCACACACGACCTTATCAGGAGAGCCGACACCTGTCCCCGGCTCCCCGAACTCGGGCGGCAGGTACGCATACAGGATGTACTCGTCGACGCTGTAGCCGTCCCCGGCACTGGTCACGTGGCCGAGACAGGTGTCGCCGTCGAGGACGGGAGCACCGCTCCCGACGACGGCGTCGGGATCGTCGAGCGTGAGAGTGGTCCGTTGCCGGTCGAGACCCTCCTCTCGCTGTGCGAGAAGCGCCTCGCGGCCGATGAACTCGGTGTCGAAATCAACGGTGTGTTCCATGGCGGCCGCCAGCGGCGTGTAGCTGGGATCGATGTCGGCGCCGTACGCCGGGAAGCCTTTTTCGAGCCGCATCGAGACGAGCGCCCCGTCACCGAACGGCACAACGCCGAACGGCTCACCCGCCTCCTCTAGAATTCGCCACAGCTCTGCCCCGTACTCCGTCGACGTGTGCAGCTCCCACCCGAGTTCGCCGACGTACGACACCCGGACCGCCAGCACTGGGATGCTCTCGACGTACGTTTCGACCGTCGAGAAGAACGGAAACGCGCTGTTGTGTAGGTCGGCCTCGACCACCGGGGCGAGCATCTCCCGGGCTCTCGGTCCCGTCACACTGATCCCGCATCTGGCAGCAGTCTCGTTGGACACGACGACGGATGGATCATCGGCAGCGAGCCGCCGAAGCCGGGCGATCTGCCTTGTTCCGGCTCCGCCGCTGTTGGAGATGACGTGGAGGTGGTCCCTGCCCCGACGGACGACCGTCATGTCGCCGAGGATGCCGCCGGACTCGTCTGTCATCACCGTGTAGGTCACCCCCCCGACCGGGAGGTCGACGTCGTTCGTGAAGACCCGCTGGCCGAACTCGACGGCCCCGGAGCCGACGAGATCGAACGTCGTGAAACTCGTGAGATCGCACATGCCGACGCGGTCGCGGACCGCGAGATGTTCGACGGCGTCGACCGGCGACCATTCCGCACCGCGACCACCCCGCTCCGGGATGTCGTACTCGGAGACGAGCTGTTGGTTCGTCCCGAACCGCATCGGGCGTTTCCAGCCGCCGTACCGGAGGTCGTAAAACTCCGCGTCGAGCGCCGCCTGGTACCGGTAGAACGGACTCTCGCGGAGCGTCTCGCCCGTCGACTCGATGCCGCCGGCGGAGGGAACGCCGTTCTCGTTGTGGTAGGAGTCGCGGGCCTGCTCGCGCAGGAATGACGGGCTCCCCGAGTGGGGCTGGAACCGCGCGACGTGCCAGGGGTTGACGCTGACAGTCGACGACCCGCGCGCCACGAGTTCGGCGACGGCCTTCCCCGCGCCGCCGGCGTGTGTCGGTCGGACGCCGGCCGCGACCCAGAACTCGTCGACCCCCGGCGTCTCCCCGAGAACCGGGTTGTTGTCGGGCGTGACCCCCAGAAGCCTGTCGACACCTGTCGCCACGTCAACCCCCCGAAGCGCGGGCACGATCCGTGTGAGTTCCTCCCGTGCCGGAGCGAACTCCTCCTCTGTGAACGACTGCGTCGAGAGGGGGGCGGCGGCGTCCCCTACTGTCTCTGCTGGGTCGACCACACGGGGCTCGTTGCCGTAGTTCCCGATCCCGACGGCGTCGCCGTGACGGCGCAGGTACGCTTCACCCTCCGGGTGACGGAGCCAGGCCTCACGTCCCAGGTCGGTGCCCGACGCCGGTTCGATCGGCTCCGTGACCGCGTACGGGTGTGCACACGGTACCAGCGGGAGGTCGATCCCGACCATCTCACAAAGCGACGGCGTCCGGACGTTCGCGGCGGCGACGACTGTTCCGGCGCGGATCTCGCCGCTGTCGGTGACAGCCGTCCGGACCGCACCGCCGGCGGTCGTGATCTCCTCGACGGCCGTGTTCCCGCAGAACGTCGCTCCCTGCTCCGCGGCCCGTTCCCGCAGCGCTTCTAGCAGTTCGGCCCTCCCGATTCGCCCGTCCGTCGGGACGTAGTAGCCTCCGAGGAGCCGGTCCTCGTCGACGAGCGGCAGGCGATCGGCGACCCCCCCGGGACTCAGCCGCTCTGCGCCGTCGACGCCCCAGACGGTCGCCTGGTCCATCCGTCGATCCAGGACCTCCAGGTGTGTGTCCGTGGTGGCGACTTCGACGCTTCCGGTCTCCTCGTACGCGTCGAACGAGGCCGCGAGATCCCGGGTCTCCTGTGCGAACGTCGACTCGGTCTCGTTCGGTGCGGTCTGGAACACGCCGCTGGGGGCGTCCGGACTCGGCTCGCCGGTGGCCGGAAGCGGTCCCCGGTCGACGATGACCACGTCGTCGAGACCCCGTTGCGTGAGGTGGTACGCGATGCTACAGCCCAGTACCCCGGCCCCGATCACGAGCGTCGCTGTCCGGTCCGGAAGCTCAGTTGCGCCTGCCATAGGCGATATCCGTCCCTCCGGTTCTTAGGTCTGTTTGCCCGATAACTGATACGTCCGCGGCGGCTCGTCGACCGGTCCGCACCAAGGATTTTTCCGATCGGGCGGAAACGACCGGTCATGATCACAGTAGATGGAGAGCTGTCAGTTGCGGACATCGCTGCCGTCGCCCGCGACCACGAGCGGGTCGAGCTCGCTGAGGCGGCGGCCACAGACATGGAAGATACGAGAGCGGTCGTCCGTGAGATCGTCGAGGCGGAGGAGCGGCGCGTCTACGGCGTGAACACGGGCTACGGACACATGAAAAACGTTCCCGTACCGAAAGCACAGCTCGAAACACAGCAGATCAACCTCCTCCGGAGCCACGACGTCACGGTCGGCGACAGGTTCCCGATCGAGGTGATCCGTGCCGCGATGCTCGTCCGGGCGAACGTGCTGGCACAGGGGCATTCGGGAGCCAGGGTCGACCTCGTCGAGGCGCTGATCGCGCTGCTGAACGAGGGGGTGCATCCGGTGATCCGGCAGGGGGGCAACAGCGACAACGCCGCGGGGCTGGCCAACGTCGGGCTCGTGTTGATCGGCGAGGGCGAGGCAATCGTCGACGGCGACGAGGTATCCGGTGACTCGGCACTGCAACGACGGGGGCTCGATCCGCTCACGCTGCGGGCCAAAGAGGGGGTCTCACTCATCTCGGGGACGGCGGTCGTGACAGCGCTGCTCAGCCTCGCCGTCTTCGACGTCGAGACACACCTCGACACCGCCGACGTCGCCGGAGCGTGGATCTTCGACCTCATCGGCAAGGAGCCCAGCGCGTTCGATCCGGCTATCGCCGAGGTACACCAACAGCCCGGGCAGGCCAGGGTCGCAGCCAACGTGCGGAGCCTCGTCGACACGCAGGCAACGAGCCGGCATATGTCACAGGATCCGCTCTCGATCCGGTGTATTCCCCAGATCCACGGGACCGCCCGGCAGTTCCTCGACGTCGCCAGACGAACCGTCGAGACGGAGCTGGACAGCGTCACCGACAACCCGGTTGTCTTTCCCGACGGAACGGTCCGTTCGAACGGCAACTTCAACGGACAACACGTCGCGACAGCCGCCGACGCTCTGGGCCGGATCCTGCTAAAGCTGGGGTGGGCGAGCGAACAGCGGTTCGCCCGCCTCCTGGAGGGCCCCGCGGGCCTGCCGGAACAGCTCACGGAGCGCGCGGGGCTCGAAATGGGGCCCTCCAGGCTCCAGTACGCGGCGGGGTCGCTGGTGACCGAAGCGGCGACAACCGGGCCGGCGAGTGCTCACTCGTTCGTGACGGCCTCCGGGCAGGAGGACGTCCACGCCGCCGGAAACATCGCCGGCATCGGGCTCCGGGACATCCTGGAGACGATGCGACACGTCGTCGCCGCGGAGATGCTCGCGGCCGTCCACGCAACACAGTACGTCGACTCCGTCTCGCCCCGGATCGAACGGGTCCGGGAGACGCTCCAGACGGCGGTGACTGTCGAGAAAGCGGACGCACCCTGGGCGCCCCGGGTCGAAGAAACGGCGGCGTTTCTCCACTCGGAGAAGTTCCGGGAGGTCCTCGACGAGGTGCTCCCGAACACTGCCGGGTCGGCGAGCCGTCAGGAGTAGCGGGCCAGCCCGGTCGGGGCGTACCGAACTTTTATTCACCGATCGCACCTGGATACAGAGCATGGGCGAACGTAACGTCGTCGGTGCGCCCTCCGAGGAGTGGGAGCAGTACCGCGGCGCACCGACCGGGACGGAGATCGAGTGTGAGGGGTGGCGTCAGGAAGCAGCCCTCCGGCTGCTGAACAACAACCTGGATCCCGAGGTGGCCGAACGACCGGAAGACCTCGTCGTGTACGGCGGCGTCGGTCGGGCAGCGCGCTCCTGGGACGCCTACGATACGATTCTCGCGGAGCTGCGCGACCTGGCGGACGACGAGACGCTGCTCGTCCAGTCGGGCAAACCGGTCGGGCGGATCAGGACACACGAGCGCGCGCCGCGGGTCCTGCTCGCCAACACCAACATCGTCAGCAAGTACGACACCTACGAGCAGTTTCGGACGTTCGAGGAGCAGGGACTGACTGTCATGTCGAACTACACGGCGGGGTCGTGGGCCTACATCGGGGCACAGGGCGTCCTCGAGGGGACCTACGAAACCCTCGCGGAGTGTGCCCGCCAACAGTTCGACGGGACACTGGCGGGGCGGGTCGTCGTCACCGCCGGACTCGGCGGAATGGGGGGGAACCAGCCCCTCGCGACGACGATGAACAGCGGCGTCTGTCTCGTCGCGGAGGTCAGCGAGGAACGCATCGACCGCCGCATCGCCGAGGGGTACTGTCAGGAACGCATCGAGGAGGTCGACGAGGCCATCGACCGTGCGTGGGCGGCCGCCGAGGCGGGTGACGCCGTCAGCGTCGCGGTCCCGGCCAACGCCGTAACCCTCCTGGAACGGCTGCTCGACCGCGGGCTGGTTCCGGACGTGCTGACCGACATGACGACAGCCCACGACGAACTGGAGGGGTACTACCCGGCTGGGTACACCGCCCGGGAGGCAGACGAGCTTCGGGACGCCGATCCGGAGAGGTACGTCGAGGAGTCACTCGACACAATGGAGCGCCACGTCGACGCGATGCTCGGGCTCCAGGAACGGGGCGCGGCTACCTTCGCCTACGGGAACAACATCCGCGGCAAGGTCGCGGCCGAGCGCGACCGCGACGACGCGTTCGACATCCCGGGGTTCGCACCGGAGTACGTGCGTCCGCTGTTCTGCCGCGGGCGGGGACCGTTCCGGTGGGTCGCGCTCTCGGGCGACCCCGCCGACATCGAGCGGACCGACGAACTCGTCACGGAGGTCACCGACGACGAGACGCTCCACCAGTGGATCGACCTCGCGAACGAGCACGTCGAGTTCCAGGGGCTTCCCGCGCGGATCTGCTGGCTGGGCTACCGCGCCGACGACGACGGCATCTCCGAGCGCGCCCGGTTCGCACTCCGGGCGAACGAACTCGTCGCCGAGGGGGAGCTCGCCGCCCCGATCGTGGTCACCCGCGATCAGCTCGACGGCGGCAGTATCGCCAGCCCGAACGAGGCGACAGAGGCCATGCGTGACGGCTCCGACGCAATCGCGGACTGGCCGATGCTGAACGCGCTGCTGAACTGTGCCGCGGGTGCGGACATCGTCTCGATCCACGGGAGTGCGGGCGCGGTCGGCGAAGTGACAAGCACGAACAACCACGTCGTGCTCGACGGGTCCGACCTCGCCGCCGAGAAGGCCCGCCGGGTCTTCGACGCCGACCCCGCGTCCGCCGTGTTCCGCCACGCCGACGCCGGCTACGAGGCAGCGCTGGACGAGGCCGACCGGTCGGGGATTCACGTCCCGATGCGCGAGGAGGAGGATGAGGACTCGTGAGCCCGACCGACGACGAACCGGCCCGACCCCGCGGGGACGACCACGACCTCGTGGTCGCGAACGGAACCGTCGTCTCTCCGGAACAGGGTCGGTTCCGGGCGGACGTGGCAGCCGACAACGGACAGGTCAGTCACATCGCCGCGCCGGGGACACTCGACGGGGAGACCGTCGTCGACGCGTCGGGCAACTACGTCCTCCCGGGAGTCGTCGACCCGCACGTCCACCACGGGCTGTTTCGCCCGCTCGCGGCCGAGGCCGACACCGAATCCCGGTCCGGCCTCGTCGGCGGCGTCACCACGACCGGCAACATCTTCCGGCGGGGGGAGCCCTACTCGGAGATCATGGAGGGGTACATGACGACCGCAGAGGAGAACTACCGCCACGACTACTTCTTCACGCTCGGACTGCTCTACGACACACACGTCGCAGAGATCCCCGACATCGTCTCGGAGCTGGGTATCACCTCGTTCAAGTGGTACGGCAACTACAAGCTCCAGGCCGCCGACCGGTTCGACCTGAAGCGCAACCTGCTCGACGACGTCGCCGACCGGTTCGTGCAGCGCCTCGCCGGGCTGGACGCGCCGACGACCCTCGCGTACCACGCGGAAAACGCCGAAATAACCGAGCGGCTAACGCGCGAACTCAGGGAGGCCGGTGCCGACGGCTACGAGGCCATCGTCGAGAAGTTCCCGGGCTACGCCGAGGCACAGGCCGCCGTCGCGGGTGCGAACCTCGCCCGCCAGCACGGCTACGACGACGAGTTCTACGTCGTCCACGTGAGTTCCCGGAAGACCGCCGCGAATCTCGCGGAGCTGCAGTCGCTTGGCTACGGCGTGACCGCCGAAACCTGTACACACTACCTCGCGCTCACTGCCGAGGAGTGTGACCAGCGCATGCGCATCAACCCGCCAGTCCGTTCGCAGGCCGATCAGGACGCCCTCTGGACCCACCTCCGGGAGGGGACCATCGACTGTGTCGGCACCGACCACATCGCCAACACGCGGGAGGAGAAACTCGGCGATGACATCTGGGACGGCCTGTGGGGGTCGCCCTCCAGTGCGACGATGCTCCCGCTGGTCCTCTCCGAGGGCGTCAACGAGGGCCGCCTCTCCCTGGAGCGGGCTGCCGCGGTGACGAGCACGAACAGCGCGAAAGCCTACGACCTGCACCCAAAGAAAGGGGCGATCCGCGTCGGCAGCGACGCCGACCTCGTGGTCGTCGACCTGGAGGAGACCAGGACCGTGACGCCCGGGTTGCTGCAGAGCGCCGCCGATTACACGATGTACGAGGGCCGGGAAGTCACGGGGTGGCCGACACAGACGATCGTCCGTGGCACGCTCGCCTACGACCGCGGTGAGGTGCTCGCCCAGCCGGGCCACGGACGCCACGCAACCCGTCCCCTCTCCCGCGTGGAGTGATAGACGGAGAGCCGGCCGTCTCACTCCCCGGCGCGGGGCAATAGACCCGGTGCCCGTCGTCTCACTCCCCGGCGCGGATCGTCGCACCGGGCGTCCGGCCGGTCGTCTCCCCGTGCCGGACGACCGCTTCACCGCCGACGAACACCTCATAGATACCCCGCGGGTGCTGTTTCGGGTCGTCGTAGGTCGCGGGCGACTCGACGGCGTCGGGGTCGAAGACCACCAGGTCCGCGTCTGCCCCCGGACGGATCAGCCCCTTCCCCTGGAGACCCATCGACCGGGCCGGCAGCGAGGTCATCTTCCGGACGGCCATCTCCAGTGACAGCAGGTTCTCCTCGCGGACGTACGTGCCGAGCACCTTCGGGAACGACCCGTACACCCGCGGATGTGGCTTGCCGCCGAACAGCCCATCGGTGATGACGTTTACGCGCTCGGAGGCCAGGATCGCCCGGACGTCGTCCTCGTCGATGAAGTGGTTGAGGATGCTCACGCCCATCTCCTCTGTGGCCAGCAGGTCACAGACCGCGTAGACGGGGTTTGTCTCCCACCGCGAGGCGATCTCGGCGATAGACAGCCCCTGGAGCTCCTCGTTGTCCGTGGACTGGACGTTCGTGACCACGACGCTGTCCCACCCCGAGTACGCGCCGGGGTTGTCCCAGCCGTCGATGCGATACTGTTCGATGTCCCTGCGGATGCGTTCCCGTGCCTCCTCGTCCCGGAGATACTCGATTGCCTGCTCTGGGCCCTCGGCGTGGACCCAGGGTGGGAGTACGTACGACAGGAGCGTGCTGCTCGCGGTGTAGGGGTACTGGTCGGCGGTGAGCTCGACGCCACGCTCGCGGGCGGCCTCCACGAGTGCCAGCGCACGGTCGGTCTTGCCGTGCTGGGGCGGGCCGCCGAGTTTGAAATGCGAGAGGTGCAGCGGGACGTCCTCGGCGGCACCGATGTCGACGAACTCGTCGAGCGCGTCCCAGATTCCCGCCCGCTCGCTTCTGATGTGGGCAACGAACGGCCGACCGACGGGCCGGAGTTCCGCGGCCAGCGCCCGGAGTTCCGCGGTGTCGGCGTACGAACAGGGCGTGATTACAAGCGCCGTCGAGAGTCCGAGCGCTCCCTCGGCGAGGGACGCCTCGACCAGGTCCCGCATCTCCTCGAGTTCGGCGTCGGTCGGCTCGCTGTCGTCCATTCCCATAACTTCGAACCGGACAGTCCCCTGGCCGACGAGCGTGCCGACGTTGGGCGCGACGCCGTCGGCTTCGACCGCGTCGAGGTAGTCGCCGACACTCCCCCACGTCCACTCGCGGTCGGTCGTCCCCGCGAGCCCGCTCAGCTGCTCCGCCCAGTCCTCGGGGGCACCGTCGCGGTGGAGTGGGGCCATCGAGAACCCGTCCTGGCCGAGAATCTCGGTCGTGATGCCCTGCCTGGTTTTCGGCGCCAGTATCGCGTCCTCGAACAGCTGCAGGTCCGAGTGCGAGTGCGTATCGATGAACCCCGGGCAGAGAACGTCACCGTCGACGTCGACCCGTTGCTCGGCTGCATCGTCGGGGTCGGGCCGCTGCGAGACACACGCGATCGTGCCGTCGCTGACGCCGACCGACCCCCGGAACCAGGGCGCGCCGGTTCCGTCGACGATCCGGGCGTTCACGAACAGCGTGTCTACGGTCATGCCACGCCCTACTGCCGACCGCGACAAAAAGCTATGGCCCGCGCTGTGGGGACTGGATCCGTCGATCGATTTAAGCCACTCGCAGTGTACTGTCGCGGTATGCATCTGGCTACGGTACGCAGGGGGCGACGATGACCGTCACCCTGGGTCGCGACCTGTCTGTCGAGGACCTGGTGTCGGTGGTCAGAGACGGGGAACGCGTCGTCCTCGGCGAGGAGGCACGCGAGGCGATGGCCGAGAGCCGCGCCGTTGTCGATGGTATCGTCGAGTCGAACGACCGGCCGGTGTACGGGGTCAACACCGGCTTCGGCGACCTGTACGACGTGGCAATCGATCCCGACGACGAGCGCGAACTCCAGCGGAACCTGCTCTACGCGAACACGACGGTCGGCGACCCGCTCCCGGTCGAGGAGGTGCGGGCAGCCGTGCTCGCCAGGGCAGCCGTCTTCGCGGCCGGCTACTCCGGCGTGCGACCGGTCGTCGTCGAGCGACTGCTGGCGTGTCTGAACGCCGGCGTCCATCCCGTACTCGGCGGCGGCGGTAACAGCGACGATTACGGGGCAAACGCGACAGTCGGGTACGTGCTCGCCGGCAACGGCGAGGCGTTCTACGAGGGAAAGCGCCTGCCCGCCGAGGAGGCGCTGCGTGCCGGCGGGGTCGACCCGCTCACGGTCGAACCCAAGGAAGGGCTGCCACTGATGGACGGACCGGGCCTGATGACCGGACGGCTCGGGCTGGCGGTCCACGACACGAGCCGGCTTCTGGCTGCCGCCGACGTCGCGAGCGCCTGTACGTTCGCGCTGATCGGGGAACAGCCAAGCGCGTTCTCGCCGCGGGTGGCCGA
This sequence comes from Halobacteriales archaeon QH_10_65_19, assembly GCA_003022085.1. The sequence goes on from PXQK01000108.1 coordinate 13,079, forward strand.
CGTTCGACCACACGACGGCGACGCGACGAGTGCCCGTATCGTCCGCGAGACACTCGCCCTCGAGACGGAGACGGACGCGACCGTCGCACAGGACCCCCTCTCGATCCGGACGGTCCCGCAGATCCACGGGAGCGCGCGGGAGGCACTGGCGAACACCCGGTCGGTGGCAGAGACCGAACTGGGAGGCGTCGGCGACAACCCGCTGGTGTTTCCCGACGGCGTCGTGCTGTCGTGTGGCGGGTTCAACGGTCAGCACGTCGCCGCCGCCGCGGACGCGCTGGCACGGTCGCTCGTGAAACTCGGCCACGCCAGCGAGAAGCGGGCCAACCTCTACGTGCACGGCGAGGGCGAGTCACCGCCGTTCGTCGCGGGCGACCCGGGGCTGGAGTCCGGGCTGGTCCGTGTCCACTACTCCGCCGCCTCGCTCGTCCGCGAGGCTGGCACGCTCGCCGCTGCGAGCGACCGGAACTCCGTTGTCTCTGCGGGACAGGAGGACGTCCAGAGTATCGGAACGGTCGCGACCGACCACCTCGCGACGACCGTAGAGAAGATCCGGGCTGTCATCGCCATCGAACTGCTGTGTGCGATCGAAGTCCGGCGGGTAACCGGCGCTACCCTCCCGGACCGGGCGGCGGCGATCGTCGACGGCCTCG
>PXQK01000109.1 GCA_003022085.1 Halobacteriales archaeon QH_10_65_19
TGGGCGCTGGTCGATCTCTCGCAGCTCATCCTCTACACCGCGCTGCCGGCACTCCTCACCGCCGGGAGCATGCTCACATTCTTCGGGAGCGGTCCGATTCTAGGAACGACCCTCGGTGTGGCGAACGTGCTCTGGATCGTCGCCGCCGCGTTCACCGTCTCGGTGCTGCCGTTTCTCATTCTCGTGTCGTACATCGTCCGGATCGCCACCGTCGCCAAGCGAACCCTCGCAATCGGTCCGCTCATCCACTGCGCCGTTTCCGCGAGTCACAGCGGTAGGTTCCACTCTTGCTGTACCATCCCGGAGAGTTGACATATTGGCTGTTGGATTCTCCGGTTAGAGTATCCGTTTTCGATGCTCCGCTGTTCATTCGGTCAATAACGGATGCATCCCCTTACATAGGAGATGCAGACCTCGGCACTCATAGGGTTCGTCATCGCCAGACGAATGGCTCGGATGGAGTGTTCGTCATCGGCCACCCGCTCGTACTCGCCGCCGCCCAAAGAGGATTCCCCATCTGCTACCTAGCCACTTTGACAGCTCTGGGGATGATCTGCACCCCGTTATAGAGGGCGTGACCGATGAGCGGGACGAACAGCAGGCTCGCCACGCCGATGGCGACGCCAGCGTGGAACCGGTCCTCCATGTAGCGCTGGACGACATCCCGGAAGAACAGTCCCTCCATCGGCACGGCAACCAGCGTCGAGACTGCGAGGAGCACGAGATATAATACCGTGTCCGTCGCCCGTCCCCCGGCCGACTCCGCGGGTGCGACGTCGAGCAGTGTGACAGTGCCGAACCCGGCCAGCTGTAACCCGACCACACCGACGACTAAGTTGGACACCGTCCCGGGGTCGCCGACCTCGATCACGGTGCCGGCCATGCGTACCACGACACGGCTGAGCGTGACCGCAGCGACGAACAGTTTACCCACGAGCGCTAACGCGAGCACCCGACGCCTGATACCGATTATTGCGATTATTTTCGGGACCAGGCCACGCAAACGGTTCCGTCGGGAAGATCAGTCCGCGCTGCTCGGGACCGACGCGCCGGCCACTGCTGTCGCGTCGTCTTCGAGGGCGATCCGCGCGCTGTCAGCGAGTGTATTCACGACCGCGCGGCCGTCACGTTCCCGCTCGACGATGCCGTCCTCGGCGAGGCGGTCGAGGTGGTGGCTGATCGTGCTCGGATCCCGGTCGAGCCGGTCCGCGAGCCTGCTAACGGAGTCCGGGCCGTCGCTGGCGAGCGTCTCGACGATCCGCGCGGTGGTCTCGTCGTGGAGTGCGGCCTTGAGTTCGGTCCACTCGGTTCCGACGGGGACGTACCGGCGACGGCCCCGAACCTCCTCGCTAACCACGAGGTTCTCGAACTCGAGAATCCGGAGATGGTAGCGAGCTGTCCCCATCGTGACGTCCGTCTCGTCGCTGATTTCCGTCAGATACGCACCTGGCGAGTCGCGGATGAACTCGTAGAGCCGTTCCCGGGTCTCGTGTTCCAGCGGATTATCGTCGCTGTAGCGCTTGTAGCCGAAGATTCCCAGGAGCCGCCCGACCCAGTCTTTGAGCACCGACACCAGCGTCGCGAGTAGCGACCCGCCGGACCCGCCCAGCGCCGACACCGCAGCTGCGGTCCCGGCGTTGCGTACGATCAGTCCTGCCCCGACCAGCACGACGCCGACGGCGACTCCGGTGCCAGTCGTTCGATCCGGCATTGGTACCCCGCTCTCCCTGTCGGCTCCGTCAGCTCTGTCGGTTCCCGTCTCGCTGGCGCTGTCAGTGGTCTCGCCCGTGTCCGTCAACTCCTCGGCCCCGGTTGTCGCCGCGGAGTCCATCGACTGCAGGCGTTCCTCGACACTCTCTGGAGCCTCGTTGACGCTTGTGACAGCCGTCCCGTTCACGCCGGCGGCTGTGTCCACGTCGACCGACGCGCTGTCGACCGCCGCTACCGTGTCGACCTGCGCTTCCACAGGCAGTACCGCGCCCAGCTCGGTGTGATCGAGCGTGTTCGCTGTCCTCTCGACCCCGTCGATCACGCTCTCAGCTGTGTCCACAGTATCGTCTGTTAGTTCCGTCGTGTTGGTCGCGTTGACACCGTCGGCCGTGTCGCCAACACCGTCTCCAACCTCGTCGGTCGTGTCATCGACGCCCTCTTCAACCGCCTCGGTTGCGTCCCCGGCCTCGTCCTCAGCGTCCTCGGTCTCGTCAGCCGTGTCGTTGACGGCGTCCTCAGCGTCCCCGGCCTCGTCCTCAGCGTCCTCGGTCTCGTCAGCCGTGTCGTTGACGGCGTCCTCAGCGTTCCTCGGAAACGTTACTCACCGTGACTTCGTCGTCCCCATCTCCGTCAGCCGTACTACTGACAGTATCCGCCGTGTCGAGAACCGCGTCAGTTCCCGACGTGATCGGCTCGTTCCGGGCGTCCCCGTCCACCGTCCCGGCGGCGTACCCGGTCACCGGTACATATCCAACTAGCAGGAGCGCGACGAGCAGTACTGCCAGTGGAAGGGAACCTCGTACCATCTCTTATACTAGTCTGGAATATCGGATGGTGAATATTTTATGGCCAAAAATCTGGGGTTGGTGGGGCATCTACCCAACGTCGGGTCCGATAGCCGCTCGGATTCACGACCCGATCTCGATGATCACGCCGTCGTCGTCGTCATCCTCATCGTCGTTGTCTTCCTCGTTCTTGTCCTCGTTGTCATCGCCACCATTACCTTCGTCATCGCTCTCGTTCTCGTCACCGTTCTCACCCTCGTCGCGCTTGTCGTCCTCCTTGCCGTCGTCTGCCTCACCGTCCACCTCGGCGCTCGCTTCGCCCTCACCCTCGGCGCTGATGCCGATCTCGGTGCTGTTGTCGGTGCTGTTGTCGGTGCTGTTGTCGGCGTTCGCCTCCGCAGTCGTTTCCGCCGTCCCCTCTGCCGACCCATCGACAGTGAGGTTGAAGACCGACTGGAACACGGTCAGGGCGACCTCGCCCAAGCTCGATGCGCTCGTCATCAGCGAGGCGCTGAGCGAGCCGTCGGTCTCGTGTTCTTTGTCCTCTTGTTTGTCGTCTTCGCGTTCATCGTCTTCGCGTTCATCGTCTTCGCGTTTGTCATCCTCACGTTCTTCCTCGTCGTCAGTTTCGAGGGTGGCGTTAGCCTCGCCTTCACCTTCGGCGCTAGTTCCGCTCTCGGCTTCGGCAGAGGCGTCGGCCTCGATCTCGATCGTGTAGGTTCGCTCCTCGCCGTCGTAGGCCTGGAGGGTCACGGTGCCAGCGGCGTATACGTTGTCGGACTCGACCTCGACGGTGACCGTCGCGTCGGCATCAGGGGTCGGGACCCGCACTGATCCCTCGGCGTCGGTCCGGTACTCGCCTTCGGCCTCGACATCCGCCGTTGCGATTGCGTCCACCGTCACGTGGGCGCCAGCGGCCGCCGAGCCAGCGTGTTCGACCGTGATGGCCGTCCACTCCTCGTTCACTTCGACTGTCAGTTCGACCGATTCCGATGTGGAGGTGGTACTCGCCGCCACGGCCGGGGCAGCCATCGACCCGGCCACGAGCGCAGCGAGTACCACCGCGATCAGCTTGTTGACGCGCATTGCATTCGGATGATCGGCGTCTGGTATAAAAGGCATTCTCGCAGATCCGTCCAAACGTTTCGCCCTCTGGTGATTAGCCGGGATAGGATGCACCCGTGAGTCTTCGAGGGTGATAGAGTCGTGTGTGACCCTGTACTGCCAGAGCGTGCCCCTCCGGCAGTGGATCCCGTCAGCGTCCGCGTTTCCGGCGTCCCCAGGAGCGTCAGCGACCGGGGGCCCGTGGAGCTCTCCACGGCGGTACAGAGTCACAGTATTCCGTATCAGACGTACGGAGGGCGACACCCGGAGTATGTGCGGTCGATCCCGTACCGACTCACTACAATCAGTATCAGACCTCAATGATCCCGTCGTCGTCGTCCGGTGGGAGCGTCAGGTCGCCGTCGAGGACGGTCAACGCGCTTCCGCCGACCCGTGGCTGTTCGTTGAGCGTTGTGACGACTGTTCCGGGCCGGTCGAGGAAACGGCCACACTCGATCCGGATGGACTCCCTGTCGCCGTCGAAAACAGCGTGGCGCGAGAGGTGTGCGCCGCAGGCGCCGGCCGCGACCCCGCTCGCCGGCCGCTCGCACTCCTCGACCCCGGGCCGGAAAAAGCGGGCGTGCAGGTCTGTCTCGGTCCCAAGTGTATCGAACGTGAACGCACAGAGGCGCGTCGCCTCGACCGCCGCGAGGAGCGGGGCGAGGTCGTCGGCTGCCGGATCGGCCCGGCTCAGGTGTTCGAGGAAGTTCACCGGGACGAGCAGCGTCCCGCCGTAGCCCTCTGTCCGGGCGGCGGGCAGGTCCGCGCCCACGTCGTCGAGGGCCGCGACGTCGATCCCAAGCGCTGCCGCGATGTCGGCCGTCGGCACCGTCGACTGGTCCGGTTGCTCGGAGAGTGGAACACCAACCCTCCGGTCCTGTTCGATTTCGAGGTCCAGTTCGGCCGGGGCGGATCCGTCTGGGGCGGCCCCGTCGACTGCCATCGTGTGTGTCCCCGTGTCCACGTGGCCGCGCTCGATCAGGGCTGCGCCGCCGGCGACTGCGCCGGCGACGGCGCCGTCAGCTTCGTCGCCTCTGTCACCCTCCTTCCGGGCCACGTACGTCATCGCTCCGTCGCGCAGCGCCACAGCCCCGGTAGCGCCGAACTCCGTTGCGATGCGCCGGAGCCGCCCGTCGGCGAGCGAGTCGCCGTCTGGCACCACCGCGACCGGCAGCCCGCCTAGCGGTTCGTCCGCGAACGCGTCCGCCAGCACCACCTGTCGTGTCTCCATATCTACCCCGTTCGCACCGGCACGGTTAATCCTGTTCGTTGTTCTCATCCTCATACGGTCGTGCGTGACTCTGTACCAGAGGGAGACTACGCCTCCCAGGCAGTCGGGCTTGGCCCGACGACGCTATAGAGTCGCGCGGTGCGCGTTTCAGCCCGGTATTGGAACCCGGTGCCCAAAACAATCACCTATGGAAACGCTGCTATCCACGCACGACCGTATCACTGGGGCCGACTCGGCGATCCCAAGGGGGTCGCCGACGCCGTGGCGTACCTGATCGAATCGTCCTGCGTGACCGGTGTCCGGATCCCCGTCGACGGCGGTGTGCGGCTGGTCGGCTGATCGTGCTGCCGTCGAATCGACCGCGACGGATCGGCGCGATTGCTCCGGGACCGACGACTGTTAGTAGGGCGCTCGGTGGGGTCGTGTTACACTGGATGGACATCTGCGGCGCAATCTCGGCGATGCGCTTCTCGAACCAGCAGTGTGTGACCGCCTCGATGGATCACGTCGACTTCATTGCGCCGATCGACACCGGCGAGATTGCGGTGACCCGAGCGTACGTGTTCAACACCGGCCGGACCAGCGTTGACGTGAAGGTCGACGTCCACTCCGAGAACCCCCGCACCGGAACACAGCAGGACACTACGACGTCGTTTCTGACCTACGTCGCGATCGACGAGAGCGGTACACCCGTCACCGTTCCGAACGTCGCCTGCGAGACTGAGGCCGAAGCGGAGCTCCGTCAGAGCGCCGTCGAGAAGCGACAGTCGGAGCTCCAGTCGATTGTCGACCGGATGGAATGAGTCAGCAAGGTTCTCGGCGTCGGCGGCCGCCGAAGGCTGTGTGCGCTGGAACGCGCTCGCGCCGCGGTCGTGTCTCGTCTCTGTGCGGTCGCTCTCGTTGCAGCGCGGTGTGAGTGAATCACGTCCGGGTGTCTGTGTTCCTCGACGAACCGACCCTGTACGCTTTTGGAAACTGGCGCGGAACACCCTGGTATGGTCGTCACAGTCGACGAAATCGACACGGTTTCGGTTGTCGGCGCGGGGCAAATGGGCCGCGGGATCGGTGCCGTCGCCGCGCTGTCCGGTTACAGGGTGTTCCTCAACGATATCGAAGAGTCACAGCTAGCAAAGGCCCGCGAGGAGATCGAGTGGTCCTACGGCAAAGCCGTCGAGAACGGCAGCGCAACGGAGGCCGAAACAGACGCGGCGCGCGACCGTATTACGTTCACGACCGACTTCGGGAAGGCAGCCGGGGCCGCCGAGTTCGTCACCGAGGCGGCCGTCGAGAAGCAGTCGGTCAAGGAGGACATCTTCGCGGACCTGAACCGCGAGACCCCGCCGGAGGCGATCCTCGCGACCAACACCTCGGGACTCAACGTCACTCGGCTGGCCGAGGTGACCGACCGTCCGGCGCAGGTCGTCGGTACCCACTGGTTCAACCCGCCGATGCTGATGGATCTCGTGGAGGTCGTTGTGACCGAGCACACGGCCGACGCTGTTGTCGACACCGCCGAAACCCTCGTCGAGTCGTTCGGGAAGACACCGATCCGCTGCCGGCGGGACATCCCCTCGTTTATCGTGAACCGGCTCATGCGGCCATACGGCGAGGAGCCGGCGTGGATGGTCTACCGCGGCGAGCACACGATTCGGGAGATTGACTCCGCGATGAAGTACGGCGAAGGGTTCCCGATGGGACCGTTCGAACTTGCCGACTACACCGGGGCGATCCAGGTCCGGGTCGAAGGGGCCGAGGACCACCTCGAGGACGACCGCCCGCTCTCCTATGACACGGACGTCTGCCCGATGCTGTACCAGCTCTACGAAAAGGGTCGCTACGGCCGGAAGACCGACGCCGGCTACTACGACTACGCCGACCAGAGCGAGCCGACCATTCCGGTCGACGCCGGCCAGGGGTTCGACGCGCTGCTTGTCTGGGCACCGATTGTCAACGAAGCGGCCAAGATGGTTCAGCACGACGTCGCGACCCCCGACGACATCGACACCGGTGCCCGCCTCGGCGGCAACTGGCCCCAGGGGCCACTGGAGAAAGCCGACGAGGTCGGCCTGGATGTCGTCCTCTCGAAGATGACCGAGGTTGCCAGCCGCCACGAGCGGACCAGCAAGGTCGCGGAGACACTTCCCTGTGACCTGCTCGTCGAGATGGCAAAAACCGGTGAGACGTTCTACTGACGGCTCAAAATCCGGGACTTTCTCCCGACAGTAGCTCCTCTGCTGGAGTCGTGATCTCGCCGTCCATCCAGTCACATCAACGTCGCGAAAACTGACTCACTATGTCGTATCGCCGCTCACCTCGCTGTCGGCCGGTCGACCGTCCCCGTCGGCGCTGTCCACGGGAGACCGGCTCTCGGTCCCGTCCCCGTCAGCGTGCCAGGACTCCGCAGTCCGGCCGTCAGTCGTGGCCACCTCGTCGCCGGGGGTCGCCGGTACGACGATGGTCACGGCCGTCCCGTCCGTCGTGTCGAAGGAGAGGTCGCCGCCGATCGTCCGGACGGCCCACTTCAGCTGCCACAGCCCGAGGCCGCTCCCGTGCTGGAGCGCCGTCTCCGTGCCGGCCGCAAGCGATTCGAGCTCCCCCCCTGGGATGCCGGGCCCGTCGTCGACGATCTGAACCTCGTACCCGTCGGGATTGGTCTCGATACCGATCTCCACTCTCGCGTCGGCGTACGTGATGGCGTTGTCGATCGCCTCCTCCAGTGCCGCGTTGATCGCTGCCCGGTTCGCCTCGACGGCGGCCGTCTCCGGGGTGGTAACCGACACCGACACGCCGGTGGCCTCTATCCGGTCGACGGTTTCGCGGACGACACTCGCCAGGTCGACCCTCGTGGAGCCCACGGACGCGGAGACGAACTGGTCGATCGTCCGGGCGGAGTAACCCAGATCCGCGATCTCGTCTGCCGTCGCGAGGATTGTCTCGGCGTGTCCGTTCCCGTTGCGGTCGCGGAGAACCTCGGCGTGGCTCCTCACCACCTCGATTTTGTTCCGGAGGTTGTGTCGGAGCACGCGGTTGAGAACGGCAAGGCGCTGCTCCCGGAGTTCCCGTTCGGTCACGTCCCGGAGGCTCAGGATGAACCCGAGTTCGGTGTCGTGCTGGTCGGTCACCGCCGACACCTCGGGGTCGTACCGCCGCGTCCCCTCTGCCGTCTCCAGTGTCAGGGTCTCCAGTGGGCGGACCTGATCGAGGTCGTGCCCGAGGACGTCACCCATCGGGACACCGAGAGCGTCGGACCGTTCGACGCCGAGGGTTTCGACGGCTGTCTCAGCGACGTACAACCCGCCAGAAACAGCCGTCGAGAGTTCTTCCAGGCCGGTGACGTTCCAGAAGACAAACGTACCCAGCGGGATCGCTACAAGGACGAACCCCTGCCACACGGAGAGGTGTCCGTAGGCGTACGTCGTCTCGACGACCAGGTACCCGCCGACAATCATGAGGATGGTACAGTAGATGAACACCAGCGAACCGAGAATACTCAGCACGGCGGTCGAACCGAGTTCGACGACACTGAGGCCGATCTGCAGGGCGATCCCGCTCGGCGGGATCGAGAGTAACACGATCAACCGCGGGCCCACGTCCGTGTAGCGGCCGGTGTACTGGAGCGCGAAGACAATCCAGGGAACTGCCGAGAACAGCCAGAATACGATCAACAGCTGGGACCACAGCGCGACCTCGCTGTCCGAGGGAATCGTGAGCCCGAGAAGGCCGCTGACGCCGGCGAGAGCCGTGCCCAGACCGATGACGGCGAGAAAGGCCGCAAACGCTGTCGTCCCGAGCTGGTCGCGGCTCCGGTAGGTGTACCAGCCCGCCCAGCACATGCCGCCGCCGAGGAGTCCCCCGACCGCGAACAGACCGTCCACGAACGTAGTCATCGGTGAGTGTTGTTCGCGGATCGGTAAAAAGAGTCGGCAACCGCGCCGGCGGGACCGGTCAGTCGGCAGTGACCCCGGACTCTCCCTCGACCACCGACCGGTAGCGCCGCCCGGCCGCATCCTCGGCCTGGATCGCGTCGACGATCCGGTCCGAGAGCCACGACCCCCCACCACGTGGCGGCTCCGCGGGCGTCCCGTCGAAGGCGTCACTCCGGAGCTCCGGCGGGAGGTACCGCTCGTAGACGGGCAGCCGCTCTTTCAGCGGCACGCCCGCGTACGCCGCAACCTCACGGAGTTCTGCCAGCGCGGGCCAGGCGTACTCCGGGTTGATGTGGTCGTCGGTTACCGGTGACACGCCCCCGAGGTCGTCGATCCCGCAGTCGACAACCTCGCGGACGGGCGCGAGGTTCGGCGGTACCTGCAGCGACACCGACTCCGGCAGCGCCACGCGGGCCATTGCGACTGTCCGCCGGAGCGTCCCGACAGAGGGAGAGCCGCCGCTCCACCGCTCGTTCTCGACAACCGGCTGGACGATCACCTCCTGGATGTGGCCGTACCGCTCGTGCAGCGCCCGGATGGCGAGCAGGCTCACCGCGCGGTCGCGCGGTTCCTCGCCGATCCCGACCAGAATCCCGGTCGTGAACGGGACGCCGAGTTCGCCCGCCGTCTTGATCGTGGCGAGGCGCTGTGCGGGCTCTTTGATCCGCCGACCGCTGTGGGCCGGCACGCCTGCCGTGGTTTCGAGCATCACCCCCATGCTCGGGTTCAGGTCCGCGACCTGTGCCATCTGCGCGCGGGTCTGATCTCCAGGGTTCGCGTGCGGGAGCAACCCCTCGGAGAGCGCGATCTCGCAGGCCTCCCGGAGGTACGAGTGGATGGAGTCGTGACCCCACTCCGCAAGCTGGTCGTGGATCGCCGTGTAGCGGTCGTCGGGGTCGTCGCCGAACGTGAACAGCGCCTCGGTGCAGCCTGCGTCGGCCCCCTGCCGGGCGATCCCCCGGATCTCGTCGGGGGAGAGCAGGCTCGCCTCGCCCGGCGGATCGAAGTAGGTGCAGTAGGTACAGGTGTACCGGCAGGCCGTCGTCAGCGGGACGAAGACGTTCCGTGCGAAGGAAAGCGCCGGCGCGGGCTCGACGTCGACGGGTTTGACCGACAGCAGCCGCTCGATCCGGGCGGGGTCGGGGTCTATCCTCCACTCTGTCCCCCTGACCGGGAGCGAGTCGGCGTCGTGTGTCACGACCGCCGGTTCGGAGGCAATGGCAATATGAGTCACGGAAAGAAGTCGACGGGCCAGCCGCGGTGCGGGGCTGTCCGTCGCGTGCCAAGAGCGGTGGAGCCTGGCACAGGTGCGGGTGCGCGGCGCGAGACACGTACCCATACACGGGTCGGCCCGTGCATACATACGGAGGAACTCTCGACTGAAAAGCTTTGCTAGCTGGTCGGTCGGACGGTCCTGAACGCAACGCAGAGCGTCTCTCTGCCCGTTTATCCGGGTTCGGTCCTGCGTCGCGCTGCCGTCCGTTCCTCGCTCTCGACAAGCGCGAAGTCGGCCTCGCGCAGCCACTCGCGCGCCCCGCCCTCGCCGTGGAGCAGCAGTTCGACGAGGTCCGACGGCTCGTCGATGTCGGCGGCGAGCCGGAAGGAGTCTACTGTTGCCAGCGTCGCACCGGCGGCCTCCGCGCGCCTGCAGTGGTCACGATACGACGCGCCGTGGTAGTCGACCCGGAAGCCGGGGTGACGGACGACAAGCGCGTTCGTACCGCCGCCGATCCCGGGCGCGACGACGACGTCCGCGTCGGGTTCGTGGAGCCGGGTTAGCGCGCCGGGGGTGAGCAACGCCAGGTCGGCCATCACCACCGCCAGCGGGAGCGACCGCTCTGCGAGCGCGGCGTTGACCGCCGGCGTCAGCGGTTGCTCGTCGACGGTGACCGGGACCGGGCACTCGACGGGCGCAGTCGCGAGGACCTCGGCGTCGTGGCCCGCCGCGGCGAGCACATCGAGTACATCTGTGAGCATCGCCTCCGCGAACGAGTGGCGTTCGGGCTCGTCGAGCACAGGCGCGAGCCGCGTCTTCGGGTCGCTGGCGTCGAACGGAACGAGAACCCCCATACCCTAGCGGAGTTTGTTCGTGTCTCGCTGGCGCTGCCGGTACACGTAGAAGCCGCCGCCGACGACCGCAGTTAGCACCACGACTGCGCCGCCAAGTAGCAGGAACTGGGTCGTCTGCTCGCTGCCCTCGGCCGTGCTCTCGGCCTCGTCCGCGAGGTCGATCGCCAGCTCGAAGTTGGCGTTGTTGTAGGCGCTGATTGCGCTGTCGAGTTCGTCCTCGCCGCTGTTTGCCTCCTCGACAGACTGGGCGGCCTCGTCGATGGCGGTGCGGGCCTCCTGGCTTTCCGCAGTGTAGCGGTGGGCCTCCCAGATCGCCTCGTCAGCGACCCGCTCGGCGCCGCTGTCGGTCTGTCGCAGCAACTCGACCGCCGTGTAGTTCTCCTCGTCGGGGTTCTCGTAGTTGTAGCTGATACCGTCGGGGACCTCGCCACGGATCTCGACGGTGACTGTGACGATGCTGTCGTCGGCGTTCAACTGGAGTTCGTTTGTGTCCGACCGCGAGACGATGTCACCCGTGTTGTCCTCGGCGACAATCGTCCAATCAGCGCTGTTCAGTTCGGTGTCACCCTCCAGCGTCCACTGGCTCGGGAGCGGGTCGGCGAAGGGCTCGGTGATCTCGATCGACATGTTGACCTCCTCGCCGACCTCCGCGGACTCGGGTGCTGCGCCGTCGAACTGGATCGCAGCGACTGTTCCCGTCGCGAGCAGCGCAATCGCGAGCAGTACCACAACGCCGGCCGTGTTAGAAGAGCGGATCCAACTCATCTCCCTCATCTTCAACCAAGTCCTCCAAATTTTCTTCGCTCTCTTGCTGGATCTCGTCGATGTTCTCCTGGGCCTC